>NZ_JBFXHE010000258.1:0-6474 GCF_050177295.1 Desulfobacter sp. | reverse complement strand
CACCGTCCAGGTTTAATGTAACATTCAAATTATGGCGCTAAACAGCAAATGGCATTAATTCAGATTAATCAAAATGTGCGGGCCGCTTATAACCGGGAATTGATTTCCGGTTATATTCCGGAAAATGAGCACAGGTACCATGTAAAATGGCTGAGGTATTATCTGAAATTTTTGCAATAAATATAAATTCAGTCCTTCAGACGTCGATAGTATCCCCCCCCTTTTTTATTGAAAAATTAGATTCAAAAAAACAAGATATATTTCAAAAACAGCAGGCTCAATCAAAAAGCACTGAGGATATATTTCGAATTTCCTGATCACGGGAAGCAGAAAAATCAGGGCCATAAAAAACCCTCACAACCGATTAGGTTGTGAGGGTTTTAAATTTTAAGTTTCTGACCTTTAGGTTATGCACCTTGCATCCGGGCAACGTTGTGGGCATGCGCCCCTTTAACAAGCTGTCCAAACACGGGGATTCCGTTCAGGCACTATTTAGTAATTTTTATCTGCAAACTCCACCCATCCCCCGGTTTTCACCAGGGTTTTGTCAAACTCTGAGATAGGAAATTCAATTTTCAGTTCTTTGCCGCTGTCATTGGTTGCAATAAGGGTTTTATTTTCCACATCTATGCAAAGCCGGGCCTTTTTACCGGCACCCAGTTCAAACAGCTCCTGGACCTGATCCTCGGGCAGTTCAATGGCCATCATGCCGCAATTGAACATATTCTGCCTGAAAATCCGGGCAAAGCTCGGGGCAATCACCACATTGATGCCGTTGACTTCCAGCGCCCAGGGCGCATGTTCCCTGGAAGAGCCGCATCCAAAATTTCCCCGGGATACAATCACACGGACATCTTTGAGATCCGTCTTAGGATGAAAGCCATCTAAGACGAGATCTTCAAGCAGGTGGGGCTTTAAAGCGGATTTTGAAATTTCCGTCAGGTATCTGGCCGGAATAATTTCGTCGGTATTGATATCTGCCCGGTCCAGGCAGAGCATGTTTCCTTGAAAGTCTTTCATAATACCTCCCTAACTTTTAAACCGGTCAGAATTGGTGATCACGCCATGGACTGCGGTAGCCGCCGCCGTGGCCGGGCTCATGAGATGAACCATTCCGCCTTTGCCCATTCGTCCGTTAAAATTCCTGTTGGTGGTGGACGCTGCCACCTCTCCTTCGGCCAGCACCCCGTTGCTCATTCCTAGACAAGCACCGCAGGTGGGGTTGGTCACGCAAAATCCGGCATCCATAAAAATTTTAATCAGTCCTTCATCCAGGGCCGCACTAAAAATATCCGGTGTGGCCGGAGATACAATGGCCCGGACCCCGGGGTTGACTTTTTTGCCCGCCACCTCGGCGGCTGCCTCACGAAGATCCTCCAGGCGCCCATTGGTACAGGAGCCGATGTAAACCTGATCCACGGGCATATCCCTCATCTGGGACACTGGTTTAACATTGTCCGGTTTGTATCCAAAGGTCACCATGGGTTCAAGCGTGCTCACATCAATTCTTTTTTTCTTTGCATAGACGGCATCCGGATCGGAACAGAATTGGGAATATTGTGCCAGGGCATCTTCGGGGGTCTGGAACTCATCCTTAATAAACGGCCACAGATACTGCACCGTTGTCATATCCGGCAGACAGATGCCGGAAGTTGCACCGGCTTCCACGGCCATATTGGAAAGGGTCATGCGCTGGTCCATGCCCATGGCATCCACCACAGGTCCTGTGAACTCAATGACCATGTTGGTTGCCCCGTTCACTGAAATCTGACGAATCACCTCAAGAATGATATCCTTGGCATATACGCCCGGCCGAAGGGTCCCGGTAATTTCAATTTTAAAGGTTTCGGGCTCTTTAAAGGTACACACACCCTTTAAAATGCCCACCTCCAGATCGGTGGTGCCCACGCCCGCGGCAAAGGCGCCGAATGCCCCGTGGGTACAGGTATGGGAATCGCCCATAATGATGGTGAATCCGGGACGGACAAACCCTTTTTCAGGAAACAGGGCGTGGCAGACCCCGTTCTGGCCGATATCAAAAAAATCTTTTATACCGTGACGAAGGGCCCAGTCCCGCAGAATTTTTCCCTGCATGGCGGTTTTGGAATCTTTGGCCGGTGAGACATGGTCAATCACCGCCTTGATTTTGTCCGCATCAAACACCCGGTCTTTTCCCCTTGCAACCAGATCCTGGATCGCAATCGGGGTGGTAATTTCATGACAGAAAACCCGGTCCAGGCGCAGCACGCTGACATCCCCGAAGGGTTTGTCCACCAGGTGGGTGTCAAAAATTTTTTCAGCAATTGTTTTTCCCATGGCACTCTCCATTAGTTATCATTTCCTTCACCAAAATAATCTTCACCGTCCGCCGGCGTGACAATCCAGTAGGCCTGAAACAGATCGTCACCTGTATTTTTAATCACATGGGGTATTTGCGACGAAAAAGACAGGGCATCTCCGTTACTGATATCGTAGACATCCCCGCCGTAAATCAACTGGCCAAACCCGTTCACCACAATTCCCAGTTCCCGGCCAAGATGGCCGTCATTCTCATCCCCCCGCTGCTGTCCAGGTGAAAGTTCAAGAAAAAAGGCGGTAAAGGAGTGGTTGCCCTTGGACTGGCTGTATCCACTCAGGGTTTCATATTTAAATCCCTTGCGCTGGTAGACCCGGCGCTGGTCCTTTTTTATAATCTCCACCCGGTTCATGGTCTCATAATCTTTAAAAAACTTTTCCGGAGAAACCCCGTAAACTTCAAGCAATTCCAGCAGGGTATCCAGGGACGGGGATATGCGGTTGCGTTCAATCTGGGACAACAGGCTTGAACTGACCCCGGCCTTTAATGCCACATCTTTGATAGTCAGATGCCGTGAATTTCGAATAGCCCGCAGCAACGGCCCCAGTTTGATTTTCATTCATTCCCCAAATTCAGTATTTCTAATTCAAATTAAAGAATACTGAATTTTTTTCTAGTGTCAATACTTTTTAAATGGATAAAAACGCCAATACAGGAAAAAGCCTTTGGAGACAAACATCCGCCTTTGAAGATCAGGCTGTTATTTTTGTATAATCCAAAAGCCCCTGGCATTGGTATTGTGTGAGCACGGATTCCAGGGCCGCAAGGTCGGACAATTCCACGACCAGGTCATGGGTGATCCGTTCTTTATAATCCGTTCCGGCTACTATGGTCTTCAAGGCGCTGATGCGGTTTAAAAATGAATCATTCAGGCTGTAATCCAGACAGATTTGGAAGGATTGCGTTTTCACCAGCCGGACCAGGGGGGCCTGGTTAATGGCTTCGCCCACAGCCAGGGCATAGGCTTCAATCAGCCCGCGAACCCCAAGCTTGACCCCGCCGTAATACCGGGTAACCACCGCTGCAGTACAGGTCATATGATGGGATAAGAGCGTGTTGAGCATGGGCTTTCCGGCCGTACCCGGCGGTTCTCCCGCATCTGAGCAATGGCTGATCTGCCCGGAATCGCCCACCACATAAGCCCAGCAGTTATGGGTGGCGGTTTTGTATTCTTTGCAAACGTTGGAAATAAATCCCTTTGCCCCTTCAATGGTATCAACATAGCTGAGCCGGCAGACAAACACGGAGCGCTTGATTTTTATTTCCGCCCGGCGGACAGGATCAGACACAAACCGCCCCACAGAATAAAAAACCGGTTTTTCGCAATCCGTACTCATGATCATGGTATAGTACAAATCAAATTCAAATAAAAGGCCGAATCCCTTTACCAGAAACAGACTGGCTATTTTTTTCATGCACCAGGAAGGAATCTGGAGCCGGAAAAACTCTTTTTGGGCATCTTTGACATAGTCCATATGCTTGAGTTTTCGGAAAATAGTTAAAGACAAAAGGAGCGAAGAATGAAATAAATGGAAAATTGAAGTTTTTCAAATTATCAAGATAAAAAATCCGAAAACTCAAGCATATCAGAAAAAGAGAGATCCGTGTGGGCAGTCCATATAAGGAAATAAAAAACGCATTGTCAAAAGACCATCCCTTTGCCCTGGCCATGATTGTCAGCCATAAGGGGTCCACGCCCGGGACATCGGGCTCCTGGATGCTGGTTCGGCAGGATAAAACCATTGCCGGCACCATTGGCGGCGGCCTGGTGGAGGCCAAAGTCATGGATGCCTGCGTGGGCATGATGGATAAAGCCCAGTCACAAATTAAGGACTTTCATCTGGACCAGGACCAGGCCCTGAAAGCCGGCATGGACATGATCTGCGGCGGCAGCCTGGGTGTGTGGCTGCGCAGTTTTGTGCCGCCGTTTTCCAAAACGCTTCTAAATGCCTTTGAAATCATTGCGGGAATTGAGAACAAAGGGGAAAGCGCCCTGGTTATTACCCGGATATCCGGTGATACGGTCCAGGTGCCTGTGGCGCTTAAAAACAGCCGCAATGATCCCGGTGCATCAATTTTACCGAAAGATTTACCCGAAGATCTGCTGGCAGATGCCGCAGGCAGAGCGTTTTCCGGGCCCGGTCTCTCGTGCCGGGTGTACGGGCAGGACCTGTATATTATCCAGCCGTTGATACCCAGGCAAACCCTTTATATCTGCGGTGCCGGCCATGTGGGATATCAGCTGGGCCAGATGGCCCACATCACGGATTTTTCAACCGTGATCATTGATGACCGGCCGGAATTTGCCGATCCGGCCCGGTTTCCCCATGCCGGGCAGGTCAAAGTCGTGCCCGGGTTTACCCCGGTTTTTGACGGATTTGATGTGGATGAGAACAGCTATATTGTTATCCTCACCCGGGGACACCTGTACGACCAGATTGTTCTGGAACAAGCCCTTTCCACCCGGGCCGCATATATCGGCATGATCGGATCCCGGAAAAAACGGGAACTCATTTACGGCAATCTCATGGAAAAAGGCATATCAAAGCAGGCCCTTGACGCGGTTTACTCCCCCATCGGCACGGCCATTAAGGCACAAACCCCGGCAGAGCTTGCTGTCAGTATTATGGGAGAACTGATACTTGTGCGCGCAACAAACAGAAAAAGCTAAAGGGGAAATACCGGTAACAGGCAAAGATGAATCTTGGCAGGGTAGCACCGTGGGCGCTGTAACGGATTTGGGCCCTCCAGGGCCAGGCGCGCCCGTGTCTGCCCTTATCCTTGCCGCAGGTTTTTCCTCGCGTATGGCACCGGCATTCAAGCCTGTGCTGCCCCTGGAGGACAAACCCATGGTATGTGCCGTGGTTGATCTTTTTTATGGTGCAGGTGTCCGTGACATCGTGGTGGTGGCCGGGCATAACCATGGGCAGGTGAAGGCAGCCGTGAAAAATACGCCTGCCCGGGTGGTGTTAAATGCTGATTATGCCCTGGGCATGTTTTCCTCCATCCGCACCGGGGCCGGGGAAATAGACCCGGAAAGCCAGGGCTTTTTTCTTCTGCCCGTGGATATCCCCGCAGTCCGGCCCTCAACCCTGGCGCGTATCAAAACGGCTTTTTTGAAAAAACCTGAACTGCCGGTGATCCCCTGTTTTAACGGAAAAACCGGCCATCCCCCCCTGATTCCCAGGGCAGCCGTTGAATCCATCATGCATCCAGGATCGGACAACAATCTCCGGGACATCCTTTTTGCCAAAGCGTATACCTGCCTTGCCGTTCATGACCAGGGCATTCTCATGGATGCGGATACGCCAGAAGGGTATGAGGCGGTTAAGGAACAGTTTGCCAAAAGAATGGTGCCGGACCGGACAGAGTGCCTGTCCATGATTGGGGCGGAACTAAGCGGAGAACAAGAGATCAAGGCCCACCTGCTCCTGGTGGAAAAAACGGCCATGGCCCTTTACAACGCGCTGCTTCCGGCCTTGCCCGGCCTGAATCCGGACCTGGTCCGGGCCGCAGCCCTGCTCCACGATATCAAACGAAAAGTTTCCCGTCATGACCGGGCCGCAGAAAAATTTTTGCTGGATATGGGATTTGCTGAACTCGCCGCTGTTGTGGGCGCCCACATGACACTGGAAAATCCAGAAGAAAAACCCGGAGAAAAAGAGATCGTCTATTTTGCAGACAAAATATGCGCCGGTGCCTGCCTGGACCTGGATTATGAGTCCAGATTCCGCCGCAAAGCCCGGGATTACCCCCAAGCCCGGGAAAGGATAAAACAGCGTCTTGAAACTGCACGGTACATACATGCCCGGATCAGCGCAATTACCGGCCGATCTGTTAAACAGATTCTCGGCTGCGCCCCCCCTTGTCTGTCTGATGCGCCACGGTCAGATTCTGGATCCAGGGGTTAAGCGCTTCATCGGCCGGACCGATCTGCCGCTCAATGCCCATGGGCAGGCCCAGGCCAAGTCCTGGCAAAATGTTTTGAACCACATTCAATTTAAAAGAATTTATGTGTCAGGGCTTTTGCGCACCCGGCAGACAGCCGCAATGTGCTGTCCGGGTCAGCCCGTGACAGTGGATGCACGTCTCAATGAAATTGACCTGGGTGACTGGGA
>NZ_JBFXHE010000257.1:0-6482 GCF_050177295.1 Desulfobacter sp. | reverse complement strand
CGTCAAATTCATCGATCTCAACAAGAACGGTGGCATCCACCTGCATTTGGGCCAGAAGATCTTTCATTGCCGTTACATCCGCCGGATTCACCCACCCGGTAATCAGGTTGATTTTATTGTTTGCCTCTCCTTTTTTTGCAAAATGCCGGACAAAATCCCTCACCGCCAGGTCATACCCCGTAATCATGCTTCCCACAAAACTTGGTGTATGAATCGGGATTAAATGGATGTCCCGGTCCGCATATTTTTCCGGTAATAACCCTTCATTGAGCGTATTGCAGACCCCGTCGATATCGTCGCCGATCACCTCTGTTGAGCAGGTTGAAATAATGGGGATCACCCGGACGTCGGGATAGCGCATGAGCAGCACGTCAACCGCCTCTTCGACCCGCCGGGTCGCACCGAATACCGCGCCTTCCTCATGAACCGACGAGGATGCCAGCTCAAAACTTTCCTTAAAGTGCTGGGAGATCAGCATACGGACAAACATGACGCAGCCCTGACCGCCATGGACAATACCGATGGCGTCTTTGATGCCGATACTGGCAAACTGCGCGCCGCATGGCTGGCAGGTAAAAATGGGATTGATGACGCCGGTGCGCGTTTTTTCCTTGAGTTCACAGGACATGATATGTCTCCTTTAGTATGTGCGTTTGCCAGGGGTTAATAGTGTTCATCAGTCAATTCAAGGTTGAGGGACCCGTCGATCATCAGATAGTCAATGCGCTCATGCAGGGCGTTCATCAGCGCTTTTATCTCATCCTTGCCCAGGTCGGAGAGCCAATTGAATCTGGCTTTGTATTCATCAGCCAGCCAGACAGAGTCCACCCAATAGCAGCGGTCTGCCGGTGTTTCCAGTTCCACATCTTCGTTACACAAAATCTGCGTGGCCTTGGTGAGGATACCCTGGTTTTGATCCCGGCGGTCCCAGGCCCGGGAGTGGAATTGCCAAAGGCAATTTTTCATAATGACATTGAGCAGCTGCTCAACCCGTTCTTTCATCATTGTTGCATCCATAAGCTTTATCCCCCTTTCATGCGGTTTTGTTCAGTTTAGGCGCAATGTTCCGGGGGGTGTATGGCTTGATCAGATCCCGGGTACAATCCCATGCGCCTGTGTATTCGCGCAATTGCGGATTGTTTTTGATTTCGTCACTGAGATTGACGTCTGAGATCATGCGCTGGGTCTGGAACCCGATGTCCGTGGGAATTTCATCTTTACTGATGTCCAGAAACGACAACTTGTGGATGGGCGAAAAAATACCGTTGTAAATGTCCCGGGCAAAGCGGACCCAGCCTTCCCATCCCTTCCAGGGGCCGTTGTGGTATCCATGGGCGTTCAGATATGGGACACGCATCTTTTTGGCCACCTCCCCGGGGCGTTTGCCTGTAAAAATGATGTCCGGTTCCAGCATTTCCATGGCTTCCACACCTTCCAGTTCATTGGGGTCGTCAATGGCAAGGGTGCCTTCATCGCACCGGGCAATCCCTTTTTCCATGTCGCCCTGGTGACCGAATTTGGTGTAGACCGAAACAACCTTGACCCCCATCTCCTCCTGCAGGACATAGGCCCAATGCCAGAGTTTTGAGCCCCCGGGCCACAGGCAGACCTTCTTGCCGGTCAAACGGGCTTTGTACCAGTCCAGTTCCGGCTGCCACCGGGCGGTCTCCTCGTCAATGATTTTCTGGGCCCGGTCTTCAATGCCGAAGAACATGGCAACTTTTTTAAGGGAATCGCCCAGGGGTTTGAACCCGAACCCATCAATATCCAGACGCGGAATCCCGTATTTGACGCGTAACTCATTGCATAGATATTCTGATGACCTGGCGCATTCCAGCACATTCAGATGGGCCCGGTGCATGGATCGCAGTTCGTCGTAGGACCCGTTGCCGGTGAAGGTGCAGTTAATGGTAATGCCCATACGGTCAAAGAAATCCTCCATGATATACTGGTCACCCTGGATGTTGTATTCACCCACATAATTGATGATGTAGTCGCCTTTTATTTCAGGCTCGCATGTGCCGACTTTTTCCTTGAACCAGGCGATACAGATGGTATGATGCCCCCCGGACTGGCTTGGGCCGCGAAAGCCCGGAGAGTTGCAGACAAAAATGTCCACATCAGGCATTTCATCCATGACTTCCTGGGCCACGGCATGGAGATCGTCGCCGATCAGGGCCGAGGCGCAGGTCTGGTACAGCGTCATGCGTTTGATCTGGGGGAATGCTTCGAACGCCTCGATAATATTTTTTTTGAGCATCTGTTCGGCACCAAAGATAACGTGCTTTTCCTTCATGTCCGAGGCAAAGGTGTACTTAAGCTGGAAATTGTCATTATCGCTTAAGTACCGCTTGGTCTGCCAGGTGTCATAGGTGCAGCCGATGGGTCCGTGGCTGAGATGGATTACATCCTTCATGGGCGTACCGATCACGTGTTTGGCCCCGCAGTATGCACAACCGCGCTCCGAGATCGATCCGGGTATGGTGTTCAGATACCCAAGGGGAAGCGCATCCGTAAGGTGCTCGCCGGGCCCCTTGATCACGGCATGTTTTTTTCTTTCCGGGATGCATTTGCTGCATTCAAATTCATGGTATGGCATGGGATAACCTCTTTTATGTTACTGATCAATCAATAAGACCGTATTTGGCCACCATCAATTCAAGTTCGTCCATGCTCAACGGTTTGGGAATGACGAACATGTCATTTTCAATGATTTTGCGGGCCAGTTCTCCATACTCCTTGGCCTGGTTTTCCTGGGCATCATAATCAACCACAGTCTTTTTATTGAATTCGGCACGCTGAACCACATTGTCACGTGGCACATAGTGGATCATCTGGGTGCCGATGGCCGCGGTGAATTCACCCATAAGATCAAGTTCCCGGTCAACATTGCGGCTGTTGCAGATAACACCGCCAAGGCGCACACCGCTCTGCTTGGCATATTTGAGCAGGCCCCGGCAGATATTGTTTGCCGCATAAACAGCCATCATTTCACCCGAGGCGACAATATAGACTTCCTGGGCCTTGCCGTCGCGAATCGGCATGGCAAAGCCGCCGCAGACAACGTCACCCAGAACATCGAAAAAGATAAAATCCAGATCTTCCGTGTAGGCACCGTTTTCTTCCATAAGATCGATGGCCGTGATGATACCGCGTCCGGCACAGCCTACGCCTGGTTCCGGACCACCGGATTCCACGCACTGGATGTCATGAAATCCTTTTTTGATCACCGCGTCGTTGGTGATTTTTTCCGCACCTTTTTTTCGCAGCATGTCCATCAGGGTTTCCTGGGGTTTGCCGCCCAGAATCAGACGGGTACAATCCGCCTTGGGATCACACCCATGGATAAATATCTTTTTGTCATAAAAATGCGCCATTGCTGCAGCGGTATTCTGCTGTGTGGTGGATTTGCCGATGCCGCCTTTTCCGTAAAAAGCGATTTTTCTGGTAGCCATGGTGATTACTCCTGTTTTAAATGAGTTAATGGATGGAAAAGCCCTGTGCGGCCTTCCTGGCCTTCCTGTATGAAGAGTTTAGCAATTGCTGTGCCATAAATTTAACATATTGATATTTAATATTATTTTTAAAGTTTGATGTAGATTTTTGATTTTTTAAGACCAGAATCCTGAAAAATGCTGTCCCGTTTCGCGCATTTTTTCGCATTTTGTGCGATTCGGGACAGTTCAAGCCCAAAACCGGGTATGTCATTTTCATTGTCTGCAGAATGTTGTCCGGCTAAAGAACCTTAAAAACTGCAGGATTTCCGGGTTTGATGAAAACAAAACGGTCCGGTGCCGGTCTAAATTTTTCTGGCATGATTACTGCTGTCTTAAATTTTGATTGAACTTTAGATTGATACCTTAGCTCAAAAGACAGGTTAAATTATGAAGGTCACGGGGAGTTAATTTGAAAGAAAGGAATGACTATGAAAACCTTGCACATGTCCGAAGGACTGATTCGTCACGATTATAATCCGGCCCGCCCATACGTTGCCATTGCCTCAATGGATGGAAAAAACATTGACCAACCCCTGGGCCAGGCCCTGTCACTTTTTATTTACCGGGCTGATGCGCCTTCTCCCAAACTTGTGGAACAGCGGGATATTCCATTACCCGGTAAAGGGCTTGGCCGGTGGATGGCGCTTGGAAACATTTTGTCGGATTGCGGGTGGCTGCTGGTTCCCGGCATCGGAGAAGCTGCCTTCAAAATATTGGTGAATAAGGGAATCATGGTGTATATCATAGAGGGGTCGATCGACGGGGCCCTGGGTTTGATCCTCACCAACGGCAATTTGAATACCATGGCCCGCCCTGACGTTCTTGCCCGGCCGGCAACCCGGGCCCGGAAGTCCGGGATCCGTTGTACAAGCGGCGCATGCGGCGGCGGGGGCCGGGGATGTTACGAAAGCTGAATCCAAACCAGGACCGTTAACGAAATGAACACCACAATGCAATCCCAAAAATCCAACTGCAGGGTTGTGGCAAAAGAGGTTTGCCAGATTAAGGCGTTACCCCCTCTTTTTGAGTTGAGCAAGGTCCTTGACAAAAGTGAGAATTTATCCCAGGCCATGGATGTCCTGCTCATTATCATGGAACGTAACCTGGAGGTTATCCGTGGGATGGTGACCTTGTACAGCCGTAAAACAGGTAAGATTTTTATCCACAAAAGCATCGGCCTGACCTCTGAGGAGGAACAACGGGGTATTTATTCCCTGGGCGAGGGGATTACCGGCCAGGTCGTTGAAACCAACCAGGCCGTGATCATTCCTGAAATCGGCAATGAGCCAAAGTTTCTCAACCGCACGCAAAGCATGCCTGCTAAGGATCACCGCCACATGTCGTTTATTTGTGTGCCCATTGCCCGGGGCAAAAAAGTTCTCGGCACAATCAGCGCGGAAATCAACTGTGCGTCCCAGGTATTTCTCAATCGTGTTCTGGAAGTATTAACCATCATTGCGACCATGACGGCGCATGCCGCCGAACTCTTTATACTTGAAAACGAGGAGCGTACTTACTGGATCAGTGAAAATAAGCGCCTTCAGGATGCCCTGAAAAAAAAATACAGACCGGATAATATCATTGGTGATTCCAAGCCGATGCGTGAAATCCACGCAATGATCAAGCGGATTGCCCGGACAAAGACAACGGTCCAGATTCTTGGGGAAAGCGGCGTTGGCAAGGAACTGGTTGCAAACGCGATTCATTATGCCAGCCCCCGGGCCAGGGGGCCGTTTATCAAGTTTAACTGTGCTGCCTTGCCGGAAACCCTGATCGAAAGTGAGCTGTTCGGACATGAAAAAGGGGCGTTTACGGGCGCAGGCACCCAGCGCATAGGCCGTTTCGAGGAGGCAGACCGGGGAACGATCTTTCTGGATGAAATCGGTGAACTCTCCTTGGCCATGCAGACCAAACTTTTGCGCGTCCTGCAGGAGCGGGCCTTTGAACGTGTCGGCGGCAACCGCTCCATTAAGGTGGATATTCGAATCATTACCGCAACCAATAAAGATCTGGCGGCAATGTCCGATGAAGGCAGGTTCCGCGAGGATCTATTCTACCGCCTGAACGTTTTTCCCATCATGATACCGCCGTTGCGTGAACGGGGCAGCGATGTCATTACCCTGGCAGATCATTTTGTTGCCCGGTTTGCCAAGGACAATGACAAGGAAATTAAAAGGATTACAACACCGGCACTGGATATGCTCATGAGCTATCACTGGCCGGGGAACGTGAGGGAGCTTGAGAATGTGATTGAGCGCGCCGCCATTCTGGCTGATGAGCATGTGATCCAGGCCTTTAATCTGCCGCCGTCCCTGCAGACGGCAAAAGCCTCCGGTACTTGTGTCAAGGTCGGCCTGCAGGCCAAACTTGATGCTGTGGCCTATGAAATGATTGTGGATGCATTAAAGACGAACCAGGGGAACATGACGCACACGGCAAGGGAACTTGGCATCACACGCCATACCTTGCGGTTGCGGATGGATAAACTGGATATTGATTACCGGAAATTTCGCCCCTGAATTATTTTTCCATAATACCTGACAAAATCATCAGGGGAATTAAAAACGGTGCTGCCGCTAAACAGCACCGTTTATTTTTATACCCAGATCCCCTTCTTTGGCGGGTTGCCATATGAATCGAAAGAGTCCCCGTTTAACCTCAATACGTCTTGCAGTTCTTTTACAGTAAACTCAAATCCATCTTCCTTTGCCAAGGCTACAAATTTTTCCATTGAAAAACAATTATCGTACTTTATACGAAATTTCCGATCCTCTGCACCTTTATCTAAAAGGGCCTGAACACTTTCTTTTGACATTCTGATTCTCCATTGATTAAAATTAAATGGTTATAAAACATATTGCCTTTATTATGATTTGACCGTCCATAAATCTTTTATTGCAAACTTGCAAAAACTGTTCCTGTTCTGCCAATCAACCTTGACTGGAACATGTTTTGCAAAATTTTTACAGCTAAAATCAAAGAGGT
>NZ_JBFXHE010000256.1:0-6485 GCF_050177295.1 Desulfobacter sp. | reverse complement strand
TTGCCGGAGAACTTGTACTCAGCAGAAATCAGCTTCTTCAGGGAGTCAACTCGTCTAACGTAAAGGCGACAGAGCTTTCAAGCCAGCGAATTGACATGATCACATCAGAGCTTCAGGAAGCGATCATGCGCACACGGATGCAGCCCATTGCCAATATCCTGAACAAATTTACCCGGGTGGTCCGGGATCTGTCCCACCAGTTGGGAAAATCCATAGATCTGGAAATCGAAGGCAAGGATGTTGAGCTGGATAAAACCATCCTGGAATCCATCAATGACCCGTTGACCCATCTTGTAAGAAACGCCGTTGACCATGGCATTGAAACACCCATGGAAAGGGAGCAGATGGGTAAAAAGGGCACGGGAAAAATTGTTTTAAAGGCATTCCACGATGCAGGTCAGGTCAATCTTGTCATCTCAGACGATGGCCGGGGACTGTATCCTGCCAAAATCGCCTCATCTGCCATTGAAAAAGGCCTGATATCCGAATCACGGGTAGCGGAAATGTCGGACAAGCAGAAAATAGAACTGATTTTTCTACCGGGGTTTTCAACTGCCAAGGAGGTCACGGATGTGTCCGGCCGTGGCGTGGGCATGGATGTGGTGGTCACAAACATTGAGGCGTTAGGCGGGATTATAGAACTTGATTCAACACCCGGACAGGGAACGGATATTCAGATCAAGCTGCCTTTGACGCTGGCCATTATTCCCAGCCAGATCACCTCTGTCGGCAATGAGCGCTATGCAGTTCCCCAGGTCAACCTCAACGAACTGCTCAGGATTCCGGCAAGCCAGATCAAAGAAAAAATTGAAAAAGTCGGGGATGCGGATGTTGTCCGGCTCAGGGGCGAGCTTCTTCCCCTTTTGAACCTGGCGGACATGCTCGGCATACAGCGCACTTATGTTCATCCCGAAACCGGCGAAGAACACGAAGACCGCAGAACCAGGCTTGCTGACCGCAGATCAAAGGTTCACATGCCCGGGGAGGTTTCTGATTCTGAGGACCAAACAGAACCTGAAACAAAAAGAGAGAAAAGCGACCGCCGTTATCGTGCCTCTTCTGCTATCAATATTGCGGTTGTATCTGCCGGGGCATTCAAATACGGGCTTGTGGTGGATCAGCTCCATGATTCCGAGGAAATCGTTGTTAAACCCGTGGGTCGGCATTTAAAGAAATGCACAGCCTATGCCGGTGCAACGATTATGGGTGACGGTAAGGTGGCGCTGATCCTTGATATCTCCAACCTTGCCCAGATGGCCGAACTTTCCGCCGTTGCAGAAGCCAGCCAGAATGCGGTCAGGGCCGCAGAGGAAGAAGAAGCGGCCAGAGCCGATAAAGTCGCGTTACTGACATTCAAAAATAACGACAAAGAACATTTTGCCGCGGCATTAAGCATTGTGGAACGTATTGAGCGTATCAAAACATCCGACATTGAGCAGATCGGCGGCCGCAAGGTTGTCCAGTACCGCGGCGGTTCCCTGCCCCTGTATGAACTCTCCCAGGTGGTAAATGTTGAACAACTTCAGGAAAGGGAGCAGCAGGAAGTTATTGTTTTCAAGGTTAAAGACCGGGAACTGGGGCTTATGGTTACCCCGCCGGTGGATGCCCAGGAAGTTGTGCTCAACATTGACAGCTCGACCCTGAAGCAGCCTGCCATCAGCGGCTCCATGATTATTAACAACCATACCACGTTACTTGTGGACATTTTTGAACTGGTTAAAACGTTGAATCCGGAATGGTTTGAAGCCGAGGCCAAGGCAGCAGCAAGCATGGCCGAAGACGGCGGGAAAATTATCCTGTTTGCTGAAGATTCAGCCTTTTTCAGAAACCAGGTCAAACAGTTCATGGTAGAGGACGGCTTCAAGGTCATCGAAGCTGAAGACGGACTTATTGCCTGGGAACTGTTAAAAGAACGCGTCGAAGAGATTGACCTGGTTGTAACGGATCTGGAAATGCCCAATATGGACGGATTCGAATTCACCAGGCGGATTAAGAGTGATCCCAGGTACTCACATCTTGGAGTTATAGCCTTGACATCCCTTGCCAGCGAAGCGCATATTGAAAAAGGCAGGTCCGTGGGGATTGACGAATATGAGATAAAACTTGACCGGGAACGACTCATGGCTGTTATCAGGCAATATATGAATTTGTAAAACGTCCACAAAGCAGATACCCGTTAAGGAGATTTACATGAAAAAAGAGACCAAAGAAACCGCATCCAATGACATAGAGTTCTCCACATTCTATGTTGGCGGGGCCATTTGTGGAATCGACATATTAAATATCCAGGAAATCAATAAGCATTTTGAAATCACACAGGTGCCCCAGTCAGCTGAATACGTCAAAGGCATATTGAATCTTCGGGGCAGAATTGTAACTATTATTGACCTGGGCAAAAAACTGGGTCTGTCTCCGGTCTCCCCAAGCAAAGACAACCGCAACATCATTGTCAATTCTGAAGATGAGCATATCGGCCTTCTGGTGGATGCCATTTCCGATGTGGTCATCACCCAGAAGGAACAAATAGAGTCAGCGCCTTCAAATATTGGTGGTGTCAAAGGCAAATATTTCCAGGGTGTTTTAAAAACAAAAAATAAGTTGATTGGGATTCTTGATATTGATGAGGTGCTCAAAGAATAATGAACACCATCAAAGTGCTTGTTGTTGATGATACAATTGTTTACCGAAAAATTGTTGGAGACGCACTCAAACAGATGCCGGGCATAGAGGTAGTCGGTACTGCCAACAACGGAAGAATTGCCCTTTCAAAAATTAAAACCCTTAAACCGGATCTGATGACCCTGGATATTGAAATGCCGGAAATGAACGGCATTGAGCTGCTTCAGGAACTTCAGAATATGGACAGCCCTCCCTTGGTGATCATGGTCTCCACCCTGACCCACCAGGGAGGAGAGCTGACCCTGCAGGCTTTGGAGCTTGGTGCGTTTGACTTTCTGCCCAAGCCTGAAGAAGGCAAGATAACAGAGAATATGCTCAAAGTCCAAAAAGCCCTTGAGCCTATTGTGCGCCATGTCAAACGCCATAAATTCGGAATAATTGATCCTCCGGCCAGACCAAAACATGCGGTGCCGATTCCGGCAAGGACTGCGGAACCCAAGGCTGCCCCCAGGCCGTTACCGTCCAGGCCAGCCGGTATCAGGTCCAAATCCGAAATTATAGGTATCGGCATATCTACCGGCGGTCCCAATGCATTGACAAAAATGATACCCATGCTGCCCAAGGACCTCAAGGTACCGGTTCTCATTGTACAGCATATGCCGCCTTTATTTACGGCATCCCTTGCCGCCAGTCTGGATAAAAAGTCCGCCCTTGACGTCAAAGAGGCCAAGGATGGAGACATCATTGAACCTGGCAAGGTGTTCATTGCACCCGGAGGCAAGCAGATGAAAATTGTTGCAGGGGCAGACGGTTTGACCCGAAAAATAAAAATTACGGATGATCCACCGGAAAATTCGTGCAAACCCTCGGCAGATTACCTGTTTCGCTCCATTGCCCAGCACTATGTGGGAAGATCCACAGGCGTCATCATGACCGGAATGGGCTCTGACGGAACAAAGGGGCTCGTCCAAATGAAAAACAACGGCAGTTTCATTATTGCCCAGGATGAAAAAACATGCACTGTTTACGGCATGCCCAAAGAACCTACGGAATCCGGGATAGTAGATGTCATCGCACCGTTAGAAAAAATTGCAGATGAAATCGTAAAAACAATTTAACCTGAAACCCAGCAGCCGATACCGACACGATGCTTATGAGCAAAATCAAAGTAACTCCGGAAGAGTTCAAAACATTTTCCCAATATATTCTAGATATATCTGGAATTGCGCTAGGTATTGGGAAAGAATACCTTCTGGAAACCCGACTCAATCCTCTGCTTGCCAAATACCAGTGCAATTCATATTCGGATTTGCTGAAAAAATCTAAACACGGTTTTAACAAAGAGCTGGAAGGCGAAATTATTGATGCCATTTCCACCAATGAAACCTATTTTTTCAGGGATAAATCGCCGTTCAAACTTCTCCAGCATAAAATACTGCCGGACCTGATCGATAAACGTTCGAAAAAAAGTTTTGGCAAACCCACCATAAGAATATGGAGTGCGGCCAATTCAACGGGGCAGGAACTATACAGCCTTGCCATGACCATGATTGAAATGGGTGTAACGATTGATAAGTACAATATCAGGCTGTTTGGTACGGATATCTCTGATGCGGCTATTGCCAAGGCCAGTTACGGCGTTTACAACAAATTTGAAGTGGCGCGCGGACTTGAGCCTGCCCGGCTTAACAGATTCTTTCAACCCAAGGAGGATAAGTATAAGGTTAAAGACGAGCTTCGGGCCATGGTTCAGTTCAAAAAGATGAACCTGATGAAACCGTTTATCGGTATTGGAAAATTTGATATTGTCCTTTGCCGCAATGTGATGATCTATTTCACCACCGAAGATCGCCGAAAAATTTATTCAAATATTTCAAAGGTCATAGAACCGGACGGATACCTTTTGATCGGTTCCACAGAATCGCTGGTAAATGACACAGACCTTTTTGCATCTTTCAGATATTTAAACTCGGTATTTTACCAGTTTAAAAGTTAGCGGAGTGAAGTTATGGGTGGCATTAATGCACAAGATTTTATCAATGAACTAATCTTCTGTCTCAACCAAAACGATACAGTTAAAGCCAAGGCCCTGCTTCAATTTGCATCGGACGCCAACGTCGATGCCCAGGTGCAGAAAATGGCCCTTGCAGAGCTTGCAAAAGGACCTGAAAACGTTGTTTTTCCTCTGCTTGAATACCTTACCAAAATAGAGATTTCCAACACGGAAATTCAGGAAAGCCTATATGATCTGATTTTGGACAAAGCATACGGTAATACCAATCTGGTCACAGAATATATTACCAACAACGAAAAAAAGACCCGGATTCAGTTTATCCGGGCAGCCGGAGATCTGTTCCTTGAAGAAACCATCCCGGCTCTGATCCAGGTTATGCAGGGCGAAACAGACCCGGAAATCATAACTCCGGCCATTAATTCACTTGCGGTATTCCGCAAACCCGAACATATTGAAATCTTTTCTTCGTTTACCACGCATTCAGACCCCGACATTATCAAAGCAGCCATTTTCGCCATCGGTGCAGTGTCCAATCCCCATGCAGCAGATGCCCTGATGAGCTTTTTATGCGAAGACCAAATCATCAACAAACTGGTTGTCCAGGCCTTAGCAAACAAGCAGGAACTTTATGATCTGGAAAAAATAACCCTTCTTTTATCGTCCCCTGTCACCATTATCAGGGACACGGCCATTGATGAGCTTATCAGCATGGGCAAAAAGGCCACACCCCTTCTCACTAAGGCATTCCAGAATGCAGAAGCCGACTATATGGTGCATCTGATCACCACCCTCGGCTACATAGAGGATCAGGCTGCCATTCCCGCCATCATGGACATTATCAATACCCAGCCCAAGGATGCCAACATCCGCCAGGCTGCTTACGAAGCCATGGAACGTATTCCTTCGCCCCGTACAGCCATCTGTCTGGTCCAGGGTCTCCAGGATCCGGAAGAATCCGTGCGCATGAGTGCAGCCCGGGCCATTGACAAAAATCTGTCAAAACCATTGGTGGCCGGACTGAAAAATATTATCCGGGACAAGTCCACCGAAGCAGTTTCAACTGTAGGCGCACTTATAGATACAGATGCAACTACTGTTTTCAGTTTTCTTATGGGTGAAGAATCCTTCAGGGAACTTGCCGTCACCCATATTGCTGAAAAGGCATCCCCGTCCACCCGCAAAGCCTTTCTAACAAATATGGCATCCCTAGGCCAGGTTGCGTTTGCCAAGGAAATTGCATCAAGAATCACCGGCAAGGATCAGGAAAAAGAGTCATCTTCGGTGAAAATTGTTGTGGTGGATGACTCAAAAATGATGCTTAAACTATATCAGAACAAATTGTCTCTCCTTGGGCTTGCCTGTGAAACCTATCACCGCCCTGAAGATGCGGTGAAACGGATACTGTCCGGGAAAACAGATCTTGTAATTACGGATTTGAACATGCCCAACATCAGCGGCCTGGAACTTACCATGGAAATAAGGCGCAGATTCACCCGGACGGATCTGCCCATTCTGATGATCACCACCCAAAGTGATTTTATAGAAGAAAAAAACGGAGATGTAGATGTCAACGAGGTCCTTTTGAAAAAATCCGGCATCAATAAAATCCTTCACAAACCCTTTACTGACAATGATTTCAAAGATTCTGTCTTTAAACTGCTACCCACCTGATCCAATCAAAAGGAGCCCCGTAAGGGATTTATTTTACCCCATGCTAAGAAAAGCCCTCATCCATGATGTTGTCCCCATCCATGCCCTGCTTAAATTTTATGCCGGAAAGGGAGAACTTCTAGGCCGGCCCTTAAGCAATCTGTACGACCATTTACGGGATTTCTGGGTAGATGAGGATGAG
>NZ_JBFXHE010000255.1:0-6488 GCF_050177295.1 Desulfobacter sp. | reverse complement strand
TCATTGGCCAGGCGCCTGGATTCTTCGATCTTGGCATGCTTCATCAGATCATTGAGGATATAGGCCAGATCCGAGATGTTTTTTTCAGATGTGGCATTTTCCCTGGCAGCCACGGCAATGGCCTGTTCATCCGTGGCAAGGTTCAAAATATAGGTTTCAATGCCGGACAATTTTTTGCTTTGGGCAGCATTACAGTGCATGGAGATAAACAGGTCGGCCCGCTGGGTATTGGCAATGGCGGTTCGTTCCTCCAGGGTCATTTTCCGGTCTGTGGTCCGGGTAAGCAAAACTTCACATTTCAGGCGTTTGCGCAGTTTTTCTGCAAGGGTTGTTGACAGTTTGAGCACAATATCCTTTTCCCATACCCCGTTGACATATCCGGGCGCGCCGGGATCCTTGCCGCCGTGGCCGGGGTCAATGACGATTTTTCTGACACCTAAAGCCAGCTGGCGGGCAATGTCCGAGGATTTCAGATTGTCCGTGGTGATACGGTCCGGCTTTTCAGAGGATTTCAGCTTGTCCGTGGTGATGCGGTCCGGCTTTTCATAAGAAGGTTTTTTCAGGGGCGTGTCTTTAACGGCAACCTGGTCCATGCGCGTGTCTTTAACGGCAACCGGCTCCATGGGCAGGGCCTTGCCGTTCTTGCCCCACAGGTCAATGACGATGCGGAAAGGGTCTTTTAAAGAAAAAATTTTATAGTTATCAAAATTTTTTATATCCACCACCACCCGGACGGTGTGGGAATCAAACTGTCCGGCCCGGGCCTGTTTAAGCAGATCATCGTTGATGGGGGTGTGGTCCGGCACATTGCGGCCGAGTCTTGACTGGTCAATGTCCACATACAGCCTCTGGAAATGAACATTCTGGGTCGGATCTTTTTTTAAAAGTCTGTGGGTGTATCTTCGCTCGCTGTCTGCATTGATCACAACCCTGCTATATTCCGGGTTGGACCAGAACCTTAAATCCGTAACTCTTGTATCCCCTTTAGGCTGCGGCAGGTCTGTATCATCCGGTTGGGTGCTCCCGGGACCGCAATAGGCCGGATGCGCTGTATTGTCTTCTATAATATCCGACGGCTGCCGATATCCCCCGGTATCGGCAGCATCGGCCTGGGCCAGTTTCTGTCTGTGGTATTCCGCAATGGCCTCGTCATTGCGGGTTAACTCTTTTTGGGACTGTTTTGTTTTTACTTCGCCATTGTTCTGGCGGGCGCTATTGTTCTGGCGGGGTCTTGAAGCATTCGCGTCAGCAAGGGTCCTGGCACGGGCACTGTAGGGACTTTGGGGATAAAGCCGGTTTATGCGGGCGATAAGATCATCGGCATGCCGGTTCCAGTCGGCATTGCCCGATCTTTTGGCAAGCTGGAAATAGAGTTCAGCCGCCTTGTATAACCCGGCCGGTGCCCAGGAATACCCGGGAAAGTCCTTGTGAATGGATTTGTATTTTTCAATACAGGCCAGCCAGGCAGACACCTTATTTATATCCACCGCAGACCGTTTTAATTTTTTAAAACAGGTATCTGCTGTCTGGTACCTTGCCTTGGCCGTATCGGCAAGGGCTGTGCCTGTGGTCCAGGTAAACAGGCAAAGGCCGGCCAGAACTAGAATAAAAACGGTGAATATGCGGTTAAACCGGATGCTCATGCCTCAACCTTGCGCTTAAGTTCATTTAAAAAGTTCAGGGCATCAAGGGGGGTCATATGGGCAATATCCACCTTGTGCAGCATCTGGCGCAGATCATCGTCCGAGGGACCGAACAGGCTCATCTGTCCGCTGGTGTTTCGTTTTTTTGACTCTTTTTTCTTTCTGGCAGACAATGCCAAAGGCGAGGGTGTCATGGGGTGGTGTTCCGCAGATGCCAGAACCGATTTGGCAAGGTCAATGATATCATCAGGAACGCCTGCCAGACGCGCCACCTGGATGCCGTAGCTGCGGTTGGTGCCCCCTTTGACCAGGCTGCGGAGAAACACAATATTGTCGTTGAACTCCTTGACCTCAATATTATAATTTTTGATCCGGGGTTTGAGTTCCTCAAGCTGGAGCAGCTCATGGTAATGGGTGGCAAAAAGGGTTTTTACCCCTTTACCGTTCAGGTCATGCAGGTACTCGGCCACGGCCCAGGCAATGCTCATGCCGTCGTAGGTGGAGGTGCCCCTGCCGATCTCATCCAGGATCACCAGGCTTTTTTCCGTGGCGTTATTGACAATATTGGCGGTCTCCTCCATCTCAACCATGAAGGTGCTCTGCCCGGAGGAAAGATTGTCAAGCGCGCCCACCCGGGTGAATATCCGGTCCGTGATGCAGATGGAGGCTCCGGCCGCCGGCACAAAGGAACCCATCTGGGCCATGAGAACGGTCAGGGCCACCTGGCGCAGCACCGTGGATTTGCCGGCCATGTTGGGGCCGGTGATCAGGATCTGCTGGCACTGGGTGTCGTCCAGAAAAATGGAATTGGGCACATACCGCTCGCCCTGGATCAGTTTTTCCACCACCGGGTGCCTGCCGTCCTGGATATCAATGCGCCGGTCATCATTGATGTCAGGCTTTACATAGGCATTTTCCACGGCAGCCCTGGCAAGTCCCTGGACCACATCAACGGCGGCAATAAACTGTGCCATGGTCAGAATTTCCTTTGTCCGTTGGGCCACCTTTTCCCGGACTGTACAGAAAATTTCGTATTCCAGAGCGTTCCGGCGTTCCTGGGCGTTGAATATGGTGTCTTCCACCTCTTTCATCTCCTGGGTAATGAACCGCTCGGCATTGACAAGGGTCTGTTTGCGGATATAGTGATCCGGTACCTGGGCAGACTGGGCCTTTGATACCTCGATGAAATACCCGAACACCTTATTATATTTTATTTTAAGCGAGGAAAGCCCTGTATTTTCCTTTTCTTTTTTTTGCGTTTTCGCAATCCAGGATTTTCCGTCCCGGGTGATGGATAAAAGTTCGTCCAGTTCCGGGCTGTATCCGTCATTGATCAGGTTGCCTTCGTTAAGTACGTGCACGGCATCTTCCCGGATGGCTTTGCCGATCAATCGGGCCAATTCTTCCAGGTCCCGGACCAGGGACAGTTTTTCGTCCATGCCGGCACCGTTGAGAATCGGGCTTTTAAATGTTTCAATCTCCTTGAACAGACCGGGCAGAACAGAAAGGGAATTTTTAAGGGAAAGCATGTCCCGGGCATTGCCCTGGCCCATGGATATGCGGGAGCCCAGCCGTTCAAGATCATATACGGATTTAAGAAGGTCGCCAAGCGCCTGATGGGTGGCTGGTGCGCAGATGAGCTCTTCTATGGCACCAAGGCGCTGCAGAATCAGATCTTTGTCCACCAGAGGATATCTGATCCACTGCTTGATCAGCCTGCCGCCCATGGCTGTGACGGTTTTGTCCAGAATGTGGATCAAAGAGCCCTTGGGGCTCTGGGTCTGGATATTGGTCAGCAGTTCAAGGTTTTTGCAGGACCTGTCGTCAATGACCATGAAATCATTGAGATTATATGGAATGACTTTATAGATATGGCTGGTGTCCGACAACTGGGTATCCCGGACATAGGAGACGGCAGCGCCTGCGGCCAGTATACATGCCTGCATACGTTCAATGCCGAATCCTTCAAGACTGCGGGTGGCAAATTGTTCTGTCAGAACCTGCCGGGCATTGTCAGGCCGGAACGTATCGTTGTCCAGATAAGTGATTTCAACGTGGGAAAAGGTTTTCCTGATGGCGGCCATGGCCGGGTCAGACTTGAAGCTGTGCGGCAGCAGCACCTCCTTTGGGGAAAGTTTTAAGGCCTCGTCTAAAAGGGCAAAGGGGATAGCTCCTGAGGTGCGTTTTACCTGGCAGGTGGTAAAGCTGCCCGTGGAGATGTCTATGCAGGCAAGCCCTGCATGATCGGCGGTTTTGGAGATCGCCACCAGAAAGTTGTTTGTTCCCCGGTCCAGAAGGGAATCGTTGAGGATCATGCCCGGGGTGATGACCCGGATAATCTCCCGTTTGACAAGGCCCTTGGCCTGGGCAGGATCCTCCACCTGCTCACACACCGCAACCTTGCAGCCCTTTTCAATGAGTTTGGCAATGTAAAGATCGGCTGCCTTGTAGGGTACACCGCACATGGGAACGGGGTCGGGGTCATTTTTATTCCGCGAGGTCAGCGCGATTTCAAGGATGCCGGACGCCTTGACAGCATCCCCAAGAAACATCTCATAAAAGTCCCCCATCCGGTAAAAGAGTATGGCGTCCTGACAGGTTTCTTTGATGGCCAGATATTGGGCCATCATGGGTGTTTGTTTTTTTTCGACCATGGATGTTCAAAGGGGGGTTAACTTCAGGCCTTTTTCTTTTCCTCGGTTACAGCCTGTTCCTGTTCTTTGCGGGCTTCTTCATCTTCCAGGTGTTTTTTGATGTAGGGATCGTGAATAAACATATCAAGGCGTGTCTGCAGAGAATTAATTTCTCCTTTCAGACGTTCAATCCGCTCGTCCCTTGTTCTAACCTGGCGGCGCAGACGAAAGGCTGTGATAAGTCCGCGAATCCCTGTGATCAAAAGACCTATAACCAGACAGATAAGCCAATAGGCCCAGTTGGGAAGTTCCATGGCCGTGTAGTTCAGGGATGCTATTTTAAAGTCAATGTGAAGCGCTCCACCTGTCAGAAAGTATTCCTGGTTCTGGATGCAGAAAACAGCCAGAAGTATCAGGACAATTATGAATAATACAATTTTAAAAGTTTTCATTCATTCTCTCCGTTATAAATTTTAAGTGTATCCTTATATCCTTATAAATAGATGGTGACTATAGATCAAAATTAGGTATTTATCAATTCTTCTTTTGGCCTTCCTTGATTTAATCGTTGGGCAAATTAATCAGTTTTTTGTGCAAAAACATTGACAATGTACCCCATTTGAGCTACATTTTTAAAAACTCAAATGGAGGCATACCATGGGTAAATCATCCACCATCAGAGCCAGAATTGAACCCGATTTAAAGGACAAAGCTGAGCACATATTTCAGCAGCTTGGGCTGACTACGACCCAAGCGATAACCTTATTTTATAAGCAGGTCGAATTAAAAAAAGGGCTGCCTTTTGACGTAGCCATTCCTAACGAGGTCACTCGCAAGACGTTTTCCGATACGGATGCCGGACGTGACCTGATCCTTTGCAATGACGCCGACGATATGTTCAAAAAGTTAGGCATCTAATGCTGACACCCGCATATACAAAGCAGTTTGAACGCGACGCTAAGCGGATGAAAAAGCGCGGTAAAAACCTTGAAAAATTGAAAATAATCATTCGTTCTTTAGTGGCTGAGGAGTCGCTTGATGACATTCATCGTGACCATAAGCTGATTGGCAATAGGAAGGGGCGACGGGAATGCCATATTGAATCCGACTGGCTGTTGATTTATCTGGTTGAGTCCGACCGTGTTGTCTTTGAGCGGACTGGAACCCACGCTGACTTATTTCAAAAATGAAGGGCCAAAAATGAAGGGCATTGATAGCCCAACACTTTGCTGCACCGGATTCGGGCCAAAAAAAGCGGCCCTCTCCGGTGCCTAAAATTTCGAATTTTTAGACACCCCAAACCTGGTGCGGTATTTCAGCACCGATATATTCTCTGCTCAAAAGCAAATGTTCTGCGTTAAAATCAAAAAAAAAGATAAAAAAAAAAGATTGACACGGCTAACTTTAGATTATATATTTGATGATCAATGCTATTGTAAGTCCCATAGAACAAGGCTGCCCGAGAGCAGCTAATGTTTCAGACTATTGATAAAGACCCTGGTTCCCGGCATGTCGGGTCTTGTCCCAAAGCGTTGCCCGGTTTAAGTTCTTTTCTTTTTGAACCCGGGCAGCTTGATAATTTCCAATCATCCAAACGTCACCATTATAAATTTGATCATGAAAATAACAGAAAGGGCATGCCCCGGCCAATTTCCTGGAAAAGACGATTGCTCTTTCATTGATTACCAAAACTGGTATGCCATCCAGACCCTGTCCGGGTGTGAAAAAAAACTGGTTTCAACCCTCCAGGTTCTTTTAAAAAAAATTCAGCTTTATCTTCCAACCCGGAAAGTCATCCATCAGCTCAAAGGGGTACAGCACATTATGGAATTACCCCTATTCCCTGGATATATCTTTGTTTATCGAAGTATTTCAGAATCATTGGACGCGCTTGACAAGGCCGACGCCAGAATCGTTTTTAAACCGGTAATGGCCAATGGAAAATACCTGGAAGCCAACAAGAACGAAATGAAATTCCTTTTTGAGGTGACAGGGGGGGATGGGGTGATCGAATTATCCCAAGGTGTTGTTATGGAAAATGAGGAAGTTCTGATCATACAAGGGCCCCTGAAGCAGTTGAAAGGAAAAATTCTCTTTATCGATAAGAGAAAGAATAAGGCCAAGGTTAGAATTGAATTCATGAACCGGATGCTGGACGTGTCTCTTGGGCTTGAAATTTTATCCCGCTCTCTTCCTAACCAGAAAACGCCTG
>NZ_JBFXHE010000254.1:0-6538 GCF_050177295.1 Desulfobacter sp. | reverse complement strand
AGCGAAAATCTTGTGCCCCTTCTTTCATCAATAGCGCGTTCATGCCCTTGTAGGCCGCAGACAACCGCATGCGCATTGTCTTGAGCCGGTCGGCGCGGAAAGTGGTCTCGCTCACCGTTGTTGGCTCCGGCCCTCCTTGCAGCCAAGCCGGCACTTCGGTAAAATCTTTGGCAATCCGCGATTCGACTGCCGAGCCATATAGCTCGCCGAACACACCGTTCCAGTACCATTGCACAAGCTTGGCCCGATTGGCCTGGTGCTCCCATGCCTCGCCGATGTCGGCGATGATGGCAGCCAGCGGCACGATCTGTGACTGGTAGGGCAAATCAAAAATGCGGTAGATGTGCAGCATGTGGAGAAACTTTGCGGCCTGCATAAAGCCATGCTCGACTTTTTTCTCATAGTGCTTGTAAGCGATTAGCGGCAGGCTCAACAAGGCCTGTCGGTTACCAGTAACGAATGGCAGTTCTTTGCCCTGTTTACCGGTTCGTTCTGCCTCTCGGCGGCGCTCCCGGGTGTAGAATAGAGAAATAGCCTGCAGAAAATCAGTGTTACTGACATTCGCGATGATTCCCGTTTCCGAATCAGCCGGTCGCAGCGTATCCACAAAGCGCCGATGCCGGCCTTTTTGCGTTTCATCACCGTACCAGTCCTTGCGTAGCTCGTGGCCGTCGGCAGCATACATCGCCGTCACCAGCTCAAAGGCGTCCAGTGGCTTTCCGCCGGTGTTGACCTTTTCGAACACCACGCAGACTGCCTCTTTCGATGTGGAGCGATCAAGTGAAATCACCGGCACCCGGTAATACTTGAAGTTCTCCAGCACCTCACGCTTGAACTTGCGGAAGGTCTCACGCACGGTTTCATTAGCGTCACCCTTCCAGTATTGATCGAAGCCGTCCTGCCAGCGGTCCCAGTCGAACACCTGAGTCACCGGGTACGCCAGCTCAGCATATTCCTGCTCGGGCGTGGACAGGTTGGTCACCACCTCGCGGCCGAAATTGGTTCGGATGATCCGGTCCTCCGGCACGCCCAGGATTGCCTCTTCGCGGTCGATATTCGGGTCCAGCGCCTTCCGGATGTCAATGTAGAACCAGCGCTTCACCTTCTTTTTTTTCGGCGTCACCGTCTCGACGACCTTTCTGCGCAGCGTCACCTGATACAGCGAGGTCATGCGCTGCTGACCATCCAGCAACAGCGAATGCGGTGAAACGTGATTTGCCGCCGCAGGCGCGCCCTCAACCGGTCGGGGTTTGAAATTCACCTCCCCGCCCGAATCCAGCGACATCAGCGCACCCACCGGAAAGGCGCGCGACACTGAGGCAATCAGACTTTTGATTCGATCTTCGTCCCACACCCAGCTGCGCTGAAAATCCGGCAATTGGAGTTCTCCGCGGTGGCAGTCCTCCAGCAATTTATATAGATCGTAAGGATTAGTCTGAAAGGTTGATCCGGCCATGAATTTGTTCCTCTCTATATATAGTGGTGGCATGATTATCTCTAACGTTGCTAATCAGCCGCGCGGTTTTTTGCGGCGGCTGAATTAGCCTGGTCATGCTTATTATCTTTCATGATAAAATCAGTGATTGTTTCAGCCAGATCAGTGTTTATTGGTAGATCTGGTTGATTATAGGTTGGGATATTATGCATTGGATCTGATTCAGAGTTTTTGAAAATATGATTCATTCCTTTGATAAATTTCAATTGTGCGTTCGGATTTGCCTTGGCAAGTATTTTTGCATCATCTTCACATACTTGGATGTCGGCTGAACCTTGGATAATCAACACAGGCATTTTTAGATTGGCAATTTCCTCGGCTGGATCATATTTGAACCAAGAAATCATATATGGCTGCACACTGGGCCTTAACAGAGAATATAATAGCGGATTAACACCATCAACTGTTTCCCCTTGCCTAAGTTTATCAATAATGGGCAGTGCGATATTCAAGGCCTCGGGTGGTTGGGACTTGAGCTGTTCAATTATGGTCTTATCTGCCGAACGGCCAGGGCCTGCAATCGAGATGAATTTATCAATGCCGTTCTTTCGAGCTGAAATCATTCCAATTAATGACCCCTCGCTATGTCCGATTATTATTACCCTATTAAACCTCTCATCTTTCTTTAGTAATTCAGCCCAATCTTTCGCATCTGATATGTAATGCTCGAATCGCAATTCTTCTTCTTTTTCAACGGCTTGCTGACTTTCTCCGATGCCTCTTTTGTCATATCTCAATGTTGCAATGCCGTTTTTTGACAAAGCCTCTGCCAGCATCTTTAAAGAATTATTCTTCATTGCAGGATTATTGCCGTCCCTGTCTGTCGGTCCCGATCCGGCGATAATCAACGCGACTGTAACTGAGTTCTTTTCATTGGGAACAATAAGAGAGCCTTCCAATGTTCCTGTTTCGGTTTCAAGTTTAATGATAGTTTCTGATTGGTCAGCAAACAAACCGCTTGTCATAAAAAGAGAGAGCAGCACAGCAAAGCAACATATTTTCATATTCAGTCCTTTTTAGAGCATAGTAAACGGTTCAGATTGTGGCTCGCTGCGCTCACATAATCTAACCTTATTCGTTATGCCGATTTTCTATTTGCCTTGAAAGGGGTTCAAGCATTTGTATTTCAATAGCTTTGGGACTATTCATCGCATGCCATAAATCCCAGTCTTGCTGTAGTCCGAGCCAGAAGTCCGCTGACATCCCTAATACACGAGACAACCTAAGTGCTGTATCGGGAGTCACTGACCTACGCCCCTTAATAATTTCATTCAAACGAGGATAGGAAACCCCAAGTTTTTGTGCGAGTTCGGTCTGGGTAATATTGAGGGGTTTAACAAATTCTTCCAAAAGCATTTCTCCGGGATGTGTTGGCGGACGCTTTGTTGGAAGTCTCCTTGATGTTTTATTAATGGTAGTCTGTAATTTTGACTTCATACGCATGCCCTTCCTCCCAAATAAAACAAACACGATATTGCTGGTTTATTTGGATGCTAAATTGATTTTCACGATCGCCTTTTAATTGTTCGAGACGGTTTCCTGGCGGAACTTGAAGTTCGGTTACATCTTGTACTCGATTTATTTGATCCAACTTTCGAACTGCAACCGGCCAAATGGATTGTGGACATATTTTCCTTGCAGCTTTAGAACTAATTCCGTCAAAAATATCCTCTGTATCTTTATTCTTAAAAGACCGTATCATGGGTCATATTATAATGGCATCCATTATAGTTGTCAATTTCGTTTGTATTTGGGGGCATCTCACAGTAGGAACGCCGGTTACCCAGCGTCCCCCGCATATTTCATTAAAATGAAGCTTTACAAAAGTTAAAATCGGTCTTGACATGGGGTCCACTTTAGTGATGGGGAGTCCTATCCCGATTCGCTGAGTTTAAGCTACCTGAAATTGAATGCTTTTCCCCACTGCTTGAGCATAGTTCACCAATGTTGATAAACGGATATCTTCGGCATGATTCTCAATACGGGAAATTGCAGATTTTTTTGTATTCAATAAATTAGCGACATCTTCTTGTGTCAAGCCAGCATCTAAACGAGCCTGTTTAAGAAGAACTCCGATTTTAAAATGCTCATATCCTTTATCAAAATTTTTGGCGAAAATGAGACTTTTCTTTTTTCTTGCTTCAATATATTTATCCAAGTCATCCATTATCTTACCTCCTGGAAAGATATTCTTTTTTTCGGGACTCAGCTAACTTAATCTCCTGTTTTGGAGTCTTTTGACTTTTCTTTTGAAATGAATTGGTCAAGATGATTAATTCTTGTCCGTCAAAAAATCCAAGGAGACGAAACGTATCTCTCCCGACATCAACCCTAACTTCCCAAATATCATTTGTATTGACCAGCTTCTTAAAGTATTTGGATGGAACCTGATCAATTTCTCGAATCAATTTCAAAACCCAAGCGACTTTTGTAGCCTGAACATCTGTCAAAGAGTCTAAATGCTTTCGAACAGGGCATCTTCCAGCTGTCGTATGGTAAAATGAAATTGTTTTCATACCTATAAAGTATACAAATATGTAAACTTCGTCAAGGGTACAAAAATTGGATTGTTTTGGCAGCGAACGGAGAGCTCAGCCGCCCGGCGACGAGAACCGAGGACTTCCCAAAAATTAAATCCGTTTAAAAAACCAAGGACTTTCAAAAAGCCGTTAGCTCTCCGGGTCGGCTGTAGAGTTTTGTTCGATGGCGTTTATAATACTTTTAGCATCAAGTACTTTTTCTCCGCAAAGCGCTTGACAGGCTTCTTCAAGGAGTCGAATAAAATCTTTGGCATCTGTAAAATAGTTCTTAAAAGCATACCTGACTTCTTCTGATGAATCTGCTTTAACCAATACGATGTCATTATTAGGAAATTCTTTTTCGAGTTGAAATAATGCTTTAAGAGCCTCTGTTGCGCCTTTATATGTTCTTATTTCGAGATCGCCATCCATGGTATCAATGAACACGTTTTCTGAAATTATCAGGCCTTCATCCCAAAACACCCGCTGCAGCCGACGGTGAAAACGCAGTCAGCCGCAGAAGGCATCAAGTTTCCCACAAACAAATTCTCTTACATTACCAGGTCATGGCATTTTTCACAGCCTTGACAAGTCGTTGCATATCGCCGGCAAACACATGGCCGATATTGCCGATGCGGAAGGTGTCAATTTCCGTCACCTTGCCCGGATAGATCACAAATCCCTGGGCTTTGAGCCGTTCGTAAAAGCCTTTAAAATCGTATCCCCGGGCTTCTGGGCTGTGAAAGGCCGTAATGACCGGGGACTGGAACGTCTCGGGCAGCAGCGGTTTGAACCCAAGGCCTGTCATGCCCTCCGCCAGAATTTTCTGGTTCTCTTTATATCGCTGCCAGCGGGCGGTCACCCCGCCCTCGGCTTCCAGTTCATCCAGGGCTGTTTCAAAGGCGCGCACCACATGGGTGGGGGAGGTGAACCGCCACTTGCCCTGCCCTTTTTCCATGGTTTCCCACTGGTCAAAAAGATCCAGGCTCAGCGAAAGGCTGCGGCCCTTTGTCTTTTCAATCTCGCTTGTTTTTGCAATGACGTAACCAAAGCCGGGCACGCCCTGGATACACTTGTTGGCCGATGACACCAGAAAATCAGCCTTGATGGCCGCCATATCAACGGGGACACCCCCGAAGCTGCTCATGGCATCCACAATAAAGCATTTGCCGTGACGGTGCACCACAGGACCGATCTTCTCCACCGGGTTGAGCATGCCCGTGGTGGTTTCGCAGTGAACCATGGCCACATGGGTAATGGCGGGATCATTTTTCAATGCCTGGTCCACATGGCCGGGGCCGGGGGGGACAAGATCTCCGGTATCAATCATCCCAAAGGCCACTCCCATGCGCCCGGCAATGGTGGCAATTCTTCGGCCGTAGGCACCGTTGGCCAGGACCAGCAGCTTGCCGTTCCCGGGGACGGCGGTGCCCATGCACGCCTCCACGCAAAAGGTGCCGCTGCCCTGCATCAGTACGGCGGTGTACCCGGGAAGGGGGCTGGCCAGGCGGACCAGGCTGCTGCGGATCTTTTGGACAATCTCATTGTAATCCCGGTCCCAGGTGCACCAGTCCCTGAGCATGGCGGCTTTTACGGTGGCAGTGGTGCTTAAGGGGCCGGGGGTCAGCAGTAGATAAGGATTATCAGGCAGGGTGATCTGTGTCATTTAATCACCGCGTCATTGGCTGCTCACCCGCAGCCAGCCGGTCATTGATCTGACGAATCACCCGGGGAAGATCATGGGGCTGTTTTAATACATAATGGGCACCTGCCTGGCCAAACGCTTTGGTAATGGCCGCGACCCTGCGCGCCCTTTCGCCGGCAGGAAGCGCTTCCAGGTCTTCGGGGGTCAGCCCCATCTCGTTGCCGCTCTCCACAATGCCCACGGTCCACATGCCAGCATTAAGTCCCTCCTGGATATCTACAATGGTGTCCCCCACCTTGACCATGGCTTCCATGGGATAAACGCCTAAAGCAATGGCGTTTTTGTAGCACATCCAGGGGTATGGACGGCCATTGGGCACATCGGATGAGCAGAACACGGCATCCGGGCGGTAGCCTTTTTTCCCGGCACCGGGCACCAGCACATCCATCATTTCCCGGACATAACCCGTGCAGGAACCAATCTTAACACCGCTGCTTCGCAGGGTTTCCACGGCATCCATCATGGCGGGGATTGGATCGCAGTGGTCGGCAATGGCGGCCACCATCATATCCGCGGTTCTGTTATACAGGGCGTTGATATCAGATTCACCGGGATGCGCCCCAAAGGCGTTTTGCCATGCGCTTTTCACCGTTTCCAGGGCACATATTTTCCGGATATGCTCTTTTTTTTCAATGCCCATGAACTGCCGGGCCTCCCGGACCGTCACATCAATGCCATGCTCCCTGAACACCTCCACAAACACGGCGGCAGGGGCCATGCAGCCGAAATCAACGGCAGTTCCGGCCCAGTCCAGGACAATGGCCTGGACCGGACCTGTATATGCTTCTTTTCTTATAAACAGACTCATACATCACTCCT
>NZ_JBFXHE010000253.1:0-6559 GCF_050177295.1 Desulfobacter sp. | reverse complement strand
TCGGATCGGGGCCCCGTCGGTGTTCATCGGCACATCCAAGAGGCGGACTCCGTTCACCGGCAAGGTCTGTTTCGGGCTCATCGAAACGGTATGGCTCACCATCGTTGCCGTGGCATCCGGGCGCAGGGATGCGATCAGGTGCTGCGCTTCCGTAACGTGCTTACAAAGATCCCCTACGCTCCAGATTGTTTCATCCGGATCATGAATAAATTTTTTTATTGTTGGAATAACAGTATTCGCTGAATAGGTCATTATTCACCCTGATTGAGCCCGTGGGCAATCTGAAACACCATTTCCAGTTTGGTACCGGTGGGGTCGGAAAGCTCCTTTTTCATGGCAAAATCCCGCAAATCTTCTTTCGAAACTTTGGACACATCCCTGCCGAACCATTCTTTAATCAGGGCCTCGCCTTTTTCTTTTTTGGCGGCCAGGGCCTGCTCATCGGGAGGAGTATCTGTGGCGGCCAGTTGCATGTCTCCGCCGGTGCCGGGGAGTTGTACAGGATCATCTTCCAGCCTTTTATCCGTTTCCCAAGGCGGGGGGCACGCAGAAAGATCAGAGCGTTTGGCCAATGAAGGATTCCAATGAAGGATCTGACCTGTTTTCGGATTTTTAAGGAAGCGGTTGTTGGACATGTGGATCCTTTACAAAGATGGGTTAAGGGAGGGCTTTTTTACACCCTCCCGATGGTCAAATATTGCAATTAGAATCAGGCAGCCTTGGCGTACAAGTGTCCCATGGATTCGTTTTTGATGACCTCATACCCGTAAACCTGCAGGCCACGCATAAGCTGACCGAAGTCGTTGGGATTCGGGATCATTTCGTTTTCCGTCAACTGGCTTGCAAAAGTCAGGGCTGATTTATGCCCGAACAGCAGGCTGTAACATTTAACGGCCCCCTCGGTGGCACTCATGACATTGTTTGAAACGTAAATTTCAAAGTTATCAATCACGCCGATTCTGCCGTTGCGCTTCATTGAAACGCCATCTCCAGAATAGGACGCCTCGGACAGCTCTGACATTTTAATCCGGGAGGCGGCCCATGCGGGTATAACGAACCAGCGGTTTGTCTGAGGGACATCCTGCTCTGTCAATGCCTGGCCGCATTCAATCATCTTATCAACGATGGTTGTCTTGTCGATAACCACGGCATTTGATCCATCAGCGGCTGTTGCCCCAAGATCAATATTGCCTGAAATTTTTCCAGCAGTTGTGCCGTAGTTACCGGCTCCGGCATCACTGGGAATATCTGCCAGAATACCGGTGTCAATTTTGATTTTCATCTGCTCTGAGGCATCTTCGGCCCATTTTGAAACATAGTCGATATCGGCCTGTTTCTTTTCAACATCGTTGATGGCCAGGCCGTAGTATTTACCTTTGTCGATCAGCAGTTCAACATTGCCTGAGCTGGGCCGCTCGTAATTCAGGCTCTTGCCGATTTCGTAGTCGTTAATGGTGATATCCGGAACTGTCCGGATAATGACTTTATCGCCGTAGGAGGAAATCTCCCCCTCATAATCCGTATTGGCAATGGCCGCAAAAACAGTTGCGGCGTAAAATTTCTCAATAAGCTTGCCGGACCAGATCTCCGGGATATAGGTCCCTGACAAGCCATTCCCGGCGGCATATGCGCCTAAACCGGAATCAATAGGATAAACCATAGTAACCTCCGACGGGCTACCCCCTTATCCGTCCCTCCCCGGCAGCGGAATGAATATCCATTTCAATCGCACGGGCCTCTTCTTCACGCCCGTTGTAAACGCCTCTTATCTTGTCTTCATAAAATTTGCTGATGTCTGCCCGTGTCCATTGCCGCTCGTTCACGGCAGGATTGGGTGGGTTCACATCAGTCCCTGGCGTGGATGTGCTGGGTTGGATATTCGGCATCGGCTGTTTGGGTTGTTCGGGTGCCTGGGGCTTGCCCAGATATTCGTCAAATATTCCTTTGGTGGCTTCCAGGTCCATGTTTGCTTCTGCGCGTCGGAGTTTGTCATGGCGTGATTCAAACTCGCCATCCGGGAACTGCCGCAGCCAGTTGAGGAACTGGCTGTCAGTATTGAGATTCTGAAAATCGACACCAGCCTTGGCAACATGGGAGACAACTTGCCCCATGTAATTTTGCCGGGCTGTGGCGGCGGTCTGCTCCTGTGTCTGCTGAAAATCACCAGACAGGTTTTCAATCCGCCCCCTTAACCGACTGTTCTCCTGCTGCAATGCCTGAACTGTGCGGGCTAAGGCCTCGAACTCCGGCCCATATTCCTCAAACGCATCTGCATTTAAACCGGGCTCTGGATCATCACCAGGTTGTTTTGAATTTGCTGCAGGCTGGTCCTGCAAGTGCACAATTTGATTTTGCAAGTCCTGAACAACCGTGTTCAATCTTTGGTTTTCGTGCCGCAGCCGTGGAACCTCGGAATCGAATTTGCCTTTCAGGGTAAAATACCTCTGTTTATAGGTCTCTTCGTCTTCTTTCGGTTGCGGCGGTTGCGGATCTTGCGGCGGTTTCTGTTGGGCTTGGGTCGGCAAAGTATCCCTGTTATCGCCGTCCGGGGTTTCATCCGGCTTCTGTTCCGGTGAAGTAGTCCCGGCTTCCTCGGCCTGGGGTTTTCCCTCTCTAAGCTGTTTGGCAAGGGCCTCCGATCTTGCTGCGGCCTCTTGCACTGCTTTTGGTAGACTCATCGTCATCCTTTCGGCGGTCCTGTTAAAGGGTGTCGCCCGTCAATTAAGTTGGGCCGCGCATTTGCGCTTATGCACGGTGTCCAGATGAGAAAATAATAAAGGGGCGGCCGGGTGGTTTCCTCTCCTTTGTTTTGATCGAATAAAAAAAAACGGCGCACAATAAAGCGCCGCATAGGTGAAGAATGAAAGTTATTGCCGTTTTGGTAAAAAAGCGTTGCAGGTTGAATCTGGAAGGTCGATGATAAAAGTTAAAGCCTGGCACCAGCCCTGGTTCCACTCTTTATTTGGTGAGATGAGATTATCCCCTTTTGCACGGGTGTTGTTCAAATACATCTTCAGATACAACTGGTATGCCTGAAAGTCCGGGTTATGATGAAGCCGAATCATAGATTCTGCAGCTTCTTTCGTAATCCTTTTCCTTTCGTTGTCGTCAAGAATCATACACACCCCTTAACATTTGTCCGGACATAAAAGTCGCGGAAAAGTCTTTTGATGTTCCCGCCCGTGCTGGTAAACGGATTAGAAACAAAATAGGCAAGTTCCCGGGTGGACTGTTCACTGTCCTCCGAGAACCTGTAGAAGAAAAATCCAGACACATATGTCTTTTCATCAGGTGGGTATTCTCTATGCTCAACCCTCACCCCCTTAGAGACAAGCATGCGATCAATCCGCTTGGCGTCCATGCCCGGGCGAATCTTCACCCCCAGGGAGCGAAGGGCCTTGTCATACGCTTTGGCCATAAACAATCCTGCCGCCCTCGCAGAAGGGAACTTATAGGTTTTGGCCTCTTTGTTGTCCACATGGGCGAAGTTCTCCCGGTCCATTCCGGCCAGGTCTCCCAGGGTGGTGTCTTGGTGGAGTTTGCTCATTTGTTTTCGTCTCCTACAATATCCGGCCCAGGCGTTTTCTCAAACCGGACAAATTTAATGGACTCATGCCCTTCAAGCAGGGCCTTGGCAATACGGTGCCGACCGTCCATAACATACCCCTCATCATCAAGAATGATTGGGTATGTTAAATCCGCATCAAGAACCTTTTGAATGTGACCGACAAATTCACGCATGTTTTTGCTGCTTGGACATAGGTTGTATATATTTAAGCCTGTTATTGGCATCTCCTGCACCGGCAGGTCCTTGGTTTTTTCGATCAGTCTGGAGACAAACCAACGGCTACCGTCTTCATTATACATCTGCTGATTCAAGGGGCATGGGTCTGGAATGTTGATCTTCATGTTTACACCGTCCTCGCATCTCTCCCGCCGGCCACGTTCCCGGCAGGATCAGTTTGCTGATTCATTTGTTCCTGCTGTGCCATCATCAACTGTTGTTGCTGCGCCGCTGCCTGCTCTCTTTGAAGCATTTCCCGCTTTTCCGGAACAATGTCGTCATCCTTAAAATCCCCGGCCTTGAATATCTCGCGAAGCATTGATGCCAGGCCGGTCTCCCCGACGATGTTCAGAACGGCAGGGGAACCAACAACGATCTGCAATAGTTCATTGCGCCGCACCGCGGCCTGCTCCTTGGCAACCATGGCAGTGGAGCCCCGGGCAATAATTTTGATGTCGCCCTGGTGGTATTCCGGATCATTGAAGAACAACAATTGAAATTCATGCGTTCGCTCGATGCTGGGCTTGATTATGCCGTTGTCGATATTTCTGATTACGTTCTTGATCCCCCGGGTTGCATTGCCCATCATCATAGAGAACCCGGTCGCAGTCCCTAAAGCACCGCCTTTGCTCTCACCCCCGCCGTAGGTGTATTTTGGAATACCGGTTTTATTATCGGCCTCGGATGAGTGGTGCTGGTAAATCTGCATGAGTTCCCCGGCAACGGACGGGGGCATAAAAAAACTCAATGGCGTTTGAGCGTTCGCCCCCATGGCTTGCATTGAGTTAACCTGCCATATTTTCCACGGATATAGGTTGGTGATATTTTCTCCTGGAGGAAGCTGGGAAACATCCACTATGACCTGGGGCCCGGATGAAATCCCCATGTTGTTTATCATGGCCCGGGCAGCCGCGTTACATGCGTCCTGTGAATCCTTTATGATCTCAGGCACCCCGGCTCCCCAGATGGAACCGTTCCTTTTCCGAAAAGAAGCAAAATGATACGGCACCCGACCCAGCGGATCGCCATTGATCTCGGCTTTAATCACATAATTACCGATCAGCCACACCTCAACCGCATAATCCGCAAACGGGTCCTCGATCTCGTCTGCTGTCATGCCGTATTGCAGCAGTTTAAGCCCCTGGACGTTTCCCCAGAATTGCAGGGCGTCTATCAATGCCTCCGGGCTACGCCACTCGTTCGGTCGGTTTTCAAGTCCCTGGCGGGTGTGGTCGTTGGTTATGGAAAGCCAGGTTGATTGCCCAGCCTGGCCGTATTCCTGCAGAACCATCCGGATTGCGTCATCATCATACCCTTTGACCCCTATCAGGCTGGTCAAATACTTCCGGGTCAAGCGGTGTCGCTCGATGATCCCGTCTTCCGGCTTACGGGCGTTCGGCAGCGGGTAAATATCGAAAGGGGAAACCCGGTTGAAGTCCATGGAGACTTCTTCGACAACTTCCACGACGGCATTCTGCGCTCCCTGGAACCCGGCGTCCATACCATCGGCACCGACCATCTGGTTCTGTGCCGCCCATTTAAGTTTCTTTTTTCGACGAAGGACAGGCCCTTTTGTGATACCGGCTTTAAACGTGGTGATGTCATCAAGGGTTTCATGCACTGCATCTTCCCAATTGGCCTCAATCACAACATCATGGAGTTTGGTCTCAATCCGGTCGCGGGCGTTCTTCGCGGCCTTCTCCATCTCCATGCGCAATCCCTGGGCAATTTCCTCGGCCCGATCCAAGAACATTTGATTAATCTGGTTTGGATCAAACATCTCCTGGGCCTTTCGCATGAAGAACTGTTTTGCCTGCTCATCTGTCTGGATCTGACCGGACTGCATGGCCTGGACCACCTCGGCGTGGTGTTGCGCTTTAAGCTGGGCAATGATCTCCTGCATGAATTCTTGCTGAACCTGCATCTGGATCTTACCCAATTGGGCCTGGTTCAACTCTGGCACAGGTGTGGGCTTAGTACCCCAGGGCTTATCCCCGGCAGGAAAAAGAAGGTCGGCAAGCCAGCTGGTCACCGCCGAGCATTTTTCATCCGTGAGCATCATAAAAATCTCACTACCGCCTTGTTCCCGGATCTGGGCCAGCTTGTCAGGTGGATAAATACCGTTGCGGCGCCGCAGAGAATCAATCATCTCCCGCTCTATGCTCTGCTTGGCCTCTTTCGCCGCCTCCCAGCAATCCCGGACATACCCGGCAAGTGAGGTGATAACCGGGCGCTTTTGGCGTTTTTTCGCTTCTGCCTCAGCTTTGGCCTGTTCCGCCTCCTGGGCGTCCAGAACTTGATTAGGGATCATTTTAAGCATTTGTACTTCCTTTCCTCTTATGTCCACCCGCCGGCCGGCGTCTTCCGTATCCGGATAACCGCCCCCATCCCAACCTGGAAGTCATGCCCCATGGCCAGGGTCTGGAATGCGTCTGCACCGTTTGAATTTTCATCGTGCAATGGTTTATCTCTATACGTTTGCAGCTTGTCATTCCACTCCTTCCGGTACCCCTCAAGCCGGTCAATGCCTTTGGAGCAGTTGACTTTGTCGAACCAGCATATGGCCAGGAACCGCCTGGCGGCGTTAACAGAATCCATCTTGTTTTTTACCCGGGGCACCCGGATGAAGTTTATCCCGATTTGCTTTGCGGCTTCCCACCGGGACTTGCCACCGTTGCCGTGTTCTCTCACGATGTTATCGTGCGGTGCGTAGTGATAACCATTGCTGTACCCCAAATCACACATAACCTCTTTGTAATGCTCAAAGCCTTCGCC
>NZ_JBFXHE010000252.1:0-6568 GCF_050177295.1 Desulfobacter sp. | reverse complement strand
AGTTTGTCCTTGTAGGACGATATTTTTACCGGGGTGCTTTTATGCCTGCTGAACAGCTCCGCCCCGGTGGTCACGAAATAGTCCTGTCTGGCATGGCGGATGGTTCTTTTTGTGGATACCGTGGCCTCAATGTCATAAAGTTAACGGCAAGGTTTTAAATTCATACTCGATGTTCGAGTTTTTTTTAGTTGACTTTTCAAGAGTACTATTTGCCAAGGCTTTTCATGGTTTTTTAACTTTAAATTGATTCTGAAAGACTTCTCAAAAAAAGCTTGAAATGCCCGTCATTTGGTAATTTTCAAAAGTCAAGAATTAAAAACTTGAACATCGAGTTACACTATTCGATTCTTACCATCCACCACCTAATTTTTTATTTTAATGTAAAATCAATTGGTTGGTTGCATTTATCTTTCACCTATTGGGTGAAAGATAAATCTTGTTAACCTTTTGAATTGACAGAGAAATAGCATATTAGGTGGTGGATTTGGGTATGGCAATTCCCTTGACACCGCCATGAAGACGGGGTATTTTAATAAACTTTATGTAAGGTGTTTGTACCATTAAATCAGTTAGGGTATAATTATTTTTTGAAGGTGCGTTTAGAATAACGCCAATTAACAGGATATAACAGGACAAAATCATGCAGGTAAAAATCGAAGACCAGAGCAGTATTAAAAAAGTGCTTTCTTTTGAAATTCCTAAGGAAACTATTTCCAAAGAGTTAAATAAAGCCTATGCCGATTTAAAAAAAAACGCAAATATTAAAGGCTTTAGAAAAGGAAAAATTCCCAGAAAAGTGCTTGAAAACCGGTTTGCCGCAGACGTTCATGCCGAGGTTGCCCCGCGCCTGATTCAGGAGGCTTTTATTGAGGCTGTTGAAAATCATAAGTTAGATATCGTGGGCGGGCCGCAACTCGACCCACCGGAACTCAAGCCGGACGCTGACTATGCGTTTGAGATCACTGTGGAAGTTAAACCTGAACTGGATAATATTGATTTCCAGGGCCTTGAAATTAAAAAGACGCTCTATGAAGTAACCGATGCCGAGATTGAAAGCCAGATATATATGCTGCAAAAGACCATGGCCACAAAGCAGAAGGTTGAAGAGGAACGTCCGGTAAAAGAAGGCGACTTTGTTCTGATTGACTATGAAGGCTTTTTAAACGGAGAAGCCTTTGAGCATACCCTTAAAGTTGAAAATTATGTCATAGGTATTAACCAGAGTCCTTTGCCCAAGGAGTTTTCCGAAAAACTTATTGGTGCCATTCCGGTTCAGGATTTGGAAATAGAAGTGGTTTACGGTGATGATTTTCGTGACGAGAATCTGAAAGGAAAAACCATTGTATATAAAGTCACACTCAAGGAGATCCAGGAAGAGATTTTGGCCGAAGCCAACGATGATCTTGTTAAAGGACTTGGGAAGTTTGAATCCCTTGATGAGGTAAAAAACACCATTCGTGAAAACCTTGAAAAGGGTATTGTTCAGCGAGTTAAACACGAGATGAGTGAACAGATTTTCCAGGCCCTGCTCGAAAAAACTGATTTTGAAGTTCCCCGAGCCCTTGTTGAAGGCGAATTAAACGGCATTATTTCCGAGACGGAACAGGCCTATGCCCAGAATAACACCTCCCTTGAAGAAGTCGGCTTAACCCGGGAACTCATGCAGGAAAAATACAGGGATGTGGCTGAAAAACAGGCCCGCCGCCATCTGATTCTGGATAAAATGATTACCCAGGAAAAAATTGAACTCAGCGATGAAGAACTTGATGCAAGCTTTGAAGAGATGGCCCAGGCCATGAGTGCGACAAAGGACGCCATCAAGAATTTTTTCAACTTGGATCCACGCCAGCTCGAATATTATAAACATACCCAGCTTGAAAAAAAGGTCATTGACCTTATAATAGAAAAAAGCAGCGTAGTTGAAGTGGTGCCGGAAGATGCGCAAGCTGCAGTTGCACAAACTGAAGAAGAAGGTACACAAGCTCAAGCGTAAAAATAATCCGCAAGCTTATTGAAACGGGTATATCCCGTAAACGCTTGGACGGCAACAAGGTTAAAAACATATATTCAGATCATGACAAGGAGTTAAATCGTGCCTCTTATTCCAATGGTTGTTGAGCAGAGTAACAGAGGAGAACGTGCCTATGATATCTATTCTCGGCTTTTAAAAGACAGGATTATTTTCTTAGGATCAGCCATCGACAATGAAGTTGCCAATCTCATTGTTGCACAGATGTTGTTTCTTGAATCCGAAGATCCTGAGAAAGATATCAATTTCTATATCAATTCTCCTGGCGGCGTTGTGACAGCAGGCATGGCTATTTATGATACCATCCAGTACATCAAGCCGGATGTGGCAACGGTGTGTATCGGCCAGGCAGCCAGTATGGGGGCGTTTCTTCTCGCTGCCGGAACGTCCGGTAAACGGTTTGCCCTCCCCAATGCCAGGATTATGATTCATCAGCCGATAGGCGGTGCCCAAGGCCAGGCTACTGACATCAAGATTCAAGCGACTGAAATTTTAAGAATGAAAGATACTTTGAACGAAATTTTATCAAAGCATACGGGACAGGATATTGAAAAGGTTGCGGCTGATACGGAACGTGATTTTTTCATGTCCGGGGCGCAAGCTTTGGAATACGGCATTGTTGACCGTGTGGTCAGTGACAGAAGCCAATTGGAACAGACCTCTGAGCAGGAGGGGTCAAAGGAGTCATAAAATATGGCCAAAAAAGATGATACAAGTGATCAGTTTTTCTGTTCATTCTGCGGTAAAAATCAAAAGGAAGTAAAAAAACTGATCGCCGGGCCCAGCGTATATATCTGCAATGAATGCATTAAGCTGTGCGGTGAGATTATTGAAGATGAAGAAAAGGAGCTGGCTGTTGAGCCCGAGGGTGCCAAAGAGTTCATGGTGCCAAAGCAGATCAAGGAGCAGCTTGATTCATATATCATAGAACAGGATCATGCAAAAAAGGTCTTAGCCGTGGCGGTTTATAACCATTATAAACGCCTGGCGTCACATCTGACAAAAAGCGGTGATCAGGTGGAGATTCAGAAAAGCAATATTCTGATCATCGGGCCGACTGGGTGCGGAAAAACCCTTCTGGCCCAGACCCTTGCCCGGTTCCTGGATGTCCCTTTCGCCATTGCCGATGCCACGGCCCTGACCGAGGCAGGCTATGTTGGCGAGGATGTGGAAAATATCATTCTCTCCCTGGTTCAGAATGCTGATTACGACATAGAAAAGGCCCAGAAAGGTATCATCTACATTGATGAGATAGATAAAATTTCCCAGCGGGGAGATAACCCTTCAATTACCCGGGATGTCTCCGGAGAAGGGGTCCAGCAGGCCCTGCTCAAGATCATTGAAGGCACCATTGCTTCGGTACCTCCCAAGGGAGGAAGAAAACATCCCCAGCAGGATTATGTAAAGGTGGATACCTCCAATATACTGTTTGTCTGCGGCGGAACTTTTACTGGTCTTGAAAAAGTGATTGAGCGACGTTTAACCCAGAAAACCATGGGATTTGGTGCCAAAATCGCAGAGAAAAAGGATGTGAATATCGGAGAACTGCTGGAGCAGGTAAAACCCGAAGATCTGATTAAGTTCGGCCTGATCCCCGAGTTTTTAGGACGACTGCCCATTATCACGTCCATAGGGGAACTCAATGAAGCCTCTTTGGTCAAGATTCTGACCGAACCTAAGAATGCACTGGTTAGGCAGTATCAGGAACTTTTCCGCATTGAAGGGGTGAATCTGCAGTTTACGGACGAAGCCCTTGAAGCGATGGCCAAGGAAGCAGTTACCAGAAAATCCGGTGCCAGGGGGCTTCGTGCCATTATGGAAGAAACCATGATGGATATCATGTATGAGCTTCCTTCCAAAAAGGATGTGGTTGAGTGTGTGGTGGGCGAAGAAGTGGTATTAAACAACGAGGATCCCATCTTGCTGTATGAACAGCCCAAAAAGCAGGCTTAAATAGAAAATTTACATCCATGATCAGTATTTCCCGTTTTTTCAATCCCGAGGACGGCGTCGAAAAGGAGAATAAAACCCTTCCTTTGGTGCCGCTGAGGGATGTTGTCCTCTACCCCTTTGTTACAACCTCCATTTTTGTGGGAAGGGAAAAATCCATCAAGGCGCTTTCCCAGGCCATGGGTAGTGATAAGAAAATTTTTCTTACGACCCAGAAAGATCCGGAAGTTCTGAAACCCACTATTCAGGATATTTTTCAGGTGGGTACCGAAGCCCGGGTCACCCAGTTACTGCGTCTGCCCGATGGTACGGTAAAGGCTCTAGTTGAAGGGGTTGACCGAGGCCGTATCGTTAAAATGGCGGACCAGGACGGTTATCAGGTTGTTGATTATGTGGATGTCCCTGAAAAGCCGTTGTCTGAGGCCAACACAGAGGCTGCCATCCGGACGGTTCATGAAGCGTTCCAGCATTATGCCGGTCTATCCGGCGTGGTTTCCAAAAGTTTTTTCAAGGGACTGGATACTCTTGAGCAGTATCCGTCAAGGTATGCCGATATCATTGCCGCACAGTTGCCCTTCAAAGTTCAGGATAAACAGAAGCTGCTGGAGTGCGGTGATGTTGAGGAACGTTTCTTTCTGCTTTTAAAGTTTATTCAGAAGGAGACAGAAGTCTATTCCATGTCCCAGAAGATCAAGGGCAGGGTCAAAGAGCAGATGGACAAACTTCAGAGGCGCCACTACCTTAACGAGCAGATGCGGGCCATCCGGAAGGAAATGGGCGAGGATGGCCAGAGCAGTGAGTTTGGTGATCTTGAAAAAAAGATCAAGACCAAGCGTATGCCCAGGGAAGCCGCAGGTGTTGTGCGCACAGAATTGGAAAAACTCAAGTTGATGTCTGCAACCTCCTCGGAAGCAACCGTGGTCAGAAATTACATCGACTGGATTGTCTCCCTGCCCTGGTACCGGAAACAACGGGCAAAAAATGAGCTTTCAAAGGCTGAGCAGATTCTGGACCAGGACCATTACGGCTTGAAAAAACCCAAGGAGAGAATCCTTGAGTATCTGGCGGTACAGATTCTGGTTAAAAAGATAAAAGGTCCGATTCTGTGCCTGGTGGGACCTCCCGGGGTTGGCAAAACATCCCTGGCCCGGTCTGTGGCTGCGGCTACCGGACGCTCATTTGCCCGGGTCTGCCTGGGCGGGGTCCGCGATGAGGCGGAGATTCGAGGGCACCGAAGAACCTATGTAGGTGCCATGCCCGGAAAGATTATCCAGACATTGAAAAAAGTGGGGTATAACAACCCGGTGTTTTGCCTGGATGAAATTGATAAAATGACCAGTGATTTTAAAGGCGATCCCTCTTCTGCCCTTCTGGAAGCCCTGGATCCTGAACAGAACAAAAATTTTAACGATCATTATCTTGAGGTTGATTACGATCTGTCTGAAATTTTGTTCATCACCACGGCAAACACCCTCCATGAAATCCCTGCCCCCCTGCGTGACCGCATGGAGGTAATCCAGATCCCCGGGTATACTGATTATGAAAAATACCAGATTGCCACCGGTTACCTAATTCCCAAGCAGATGCACGAAAACGGGCTGGATGAAGGAGACGTCTCTTTTTCCAAGGCCGCGGTTCAGATGATTATCAAGCAGTACACCAAGGAAGCCGGGGTGAGAAATCTTGAGCGAGAAATCTCTTCTGTGCTTAGAAAAATTGCCACGGAAATTGTGCGGACCAAGATGCGTAAAAGCCATCTGGTCACAGCAAATACGGTTTCAAAATATCTGGGGCAGTCCAAATTTAGAAATTCCATTCTGGAACAGGATGATAAAACTGGTATTGTGACCGGACTTGCCTGGACCCAGGCAGGCGGTGAGCTTTTAACCATTGAGGCTGTGACCATGCCGGGCAAGGGAAAGATAATGGTTACCGGAAAGCTTGGCGACGTGATGAAGGAAAGCTCCCAGGCGGCTGTATCCTATGTCCGTTCAAGGAGTGATAGCCTAAACATCAGAGCAGACTTCTATAAGGATACAGACATCCACATCCATGTGCCCGAAGGGGCCATTCCAAAGGATGGGCCTTCAGCCGGCATTGCCATGTGTACGGCAGTGGTTTCCATTCTCACCGGCCGGCCCGTAAGCCGGACAGTGGCAATGACAGGGGAGATTACCCTTCGCGGACGGGTGTTGCCCATTGGCGGCTTAAAAGAAAAACTTTTGGCCGCCCGTGCCAATGGGATTAAAAAGGTCATTCTCAGTGAGGAAAACAAAAAAGACATCATAGATGTTCCCAAAGCGATTCAAAAACAGCTTGATATTATCTATGTGCAAAGCATGTCTGAAGTGCTTGAGCATGCCCTGGTAGGATAGGCTTTGCTTTCAAAAAACGCGAGAAAAATTTACGTTTTTTTCAGACAGACGTGCGCCTGGCATGGCGCGCTTGCTGAAATACCGATTTAAGAGCCTGTTTGATAATTAACAAGGAGCCGGCTGTAACCTTCTGATCAAAATTGAAATCATAGCGATATACATAACATTTTCGCTCATCAGAGTAAGGTTCTCAAAATCCTTACTTAATCGGCGG
>NZ_JBFXHE010000251.1:0-6571 GCF_050177295.1 Desulfobacter sp. | reverse complement strand
GCAGCCTGATCAAAGCCTTGATGTGATCACAGCCTTTCATGTCATTGAGCACCTGCCATTTGAAAAACTCAATATGCTGATACATGAAATTTACCGGGTACTCACCCATGGCGGATCTGTTATTTTAGAAACCCCCAACCCCGAGAATATCCATGTGGCCACCCATATGTTTTACAGGGACCCCACCCATAAAACCCCGGTCCCCAAGGAATTGAGCCGGCATCTCCTTGAATTCAACGGATTCAAGGAAATAGCGGTGCATCCTCTCCACCCCTTTGAGGATACCATGCGCGTTCCGGAGGACAGTGAAGTGGCAAAACGTTTTAATTCAATGGTTTACGGCGCCACAGACTATATGATAACAGGGACAAAGCAGCCGGCAAAAAAATGACCATTGCCATTCATCAATATACACCGGCCATCACCAAAGCAGACGGTGTCAGCAACAGCCTTTTTTTCATTAAAAGAATGCTGACCTCCCTGGGGTATGAATCTGAAATATACGCTGATAATATAGATCCGGAATTAAAGAATCTTGTCCGACCAAGGCGCACCTATCAAGAAAACAGCAACAATATCCTGCTACTCCACCATGCGGCGGCCCAGCCCGACCCCGGGTGGTTTATTAGTCTGGCCGACCGTCTGGCAATGGTTTACCATAACATCACCCCGGCCCATTATTTTGAAACCGGAACAGCCCACAGCAATGCAACGAAACAAGGCAGGGAACAGTTAGCCGGCTGGCAGGGTCTGTTTGACGGCATCATCGCCGATTCGGAATATAATGCCCAGGAGTTAAAGGGCTTGGGGTATGAAAACGTACATGTCATCCCTTTGTTAATTGATTTTGAAAACATAAAAAAAACCACTGAGTCCCGGCAGATCACTCACCGGCATGAAACCACTTTTAACCTGCTGTTTGTGGGCAGGATCTGTGAAAATAAATGCCAGCACGATCTGGTCCACGCACTGGCCCGGCTGGGTAACAAAAATGTTCACCTGTTCTGTGTGGGAGGAAACACCAGCCCCCCTTATCTGAAATATATTAAAAAGCTGGTTGCAGGCTACGGCTTGCAGGAACAGGTCCATTTACCCGGGAAAGTCAGTGATCAAGACCTTTGGGGATACTATCATGCAGCCGATCTTTTTGTCAGCTTAAGTGATCATGAAGGGTTCGGCATCCCGCTCATAGAAGCCTCAAGCATAGGGCTGCCCGTCGTTGCCTACGACAGCAGCAATATCAGACACACCCTTGCAGGTTCAGGTCTTATTTTATCCCACAAAAACAGTGCCGATGTTGCAGCGGTATTGCAGCGCCTGATGACCCAGCCGTTATGGCGCCACAGATTGGCACAAGGACAGCAGGCAAACCTTTCCCGGTTTGACTTTGAAAATTTAAAAACCGGTCTCAACGCATTTATAAATTCACTGCTGTCCGGCACCCGCAATACCATTGATCTTCATCACCCCGCCGCAGATAAAAAAAGCACCCTGAAAATAAGCTTTGAAGGACCGTTTGACTCCAATTACAGCCTGGCGCTTGTGAACCGTGAGCTTGCGCTGGCGCTTCAGGATCAAGGTTTCATCCTTGAGCTTCATTCCACCGAAGGAGGCGGGGACTTTTCTCCGGATGAAAAGTTTCTTAACTATTTCCCCCGGATTAAAAAAATGTGGAACCGTGGCGTCAGGCAAGAAAAAGCGGATCTGGCCATCCGGAATCTTTTCCCCCCGAGGGTCAGCGGGATGAACGGCGCTTTGAAAATTCTTGCACCCTATGCATGGGAGGAATCGGTTTTTCCCGGGCAGTGGATTGATTCATTCAACATTCAGCTCCACCTTGTGGGGGCTGTATCCGGTTATGTTGCCCGGACCTTGAAAAATAACGGCATCACCGTACCCACGGTCACCATGGGAAATGGGGCTGATCATTTAAAAGAGGTCGCGCCGGAACCGCTTCCTTTCGGGTTTCCGCCCGGATATACCCTGCTGCATATTTCTTCGTGCTTCCCCCGGAAGGGCGCGGACCTGCTGCTGAAAGCCTTTACTGCAGCTGATTTCGGGGCCCGTCCGGAAGTTACCCTTATTATCAAGACCTTTCCCAATCCCCACAATAGAATCCTCAGCCAGTTGGACAAAGCGGGGTGGGTAAAAGAACAACCGTCTCAGTTGTTCTTTTATAACGGTACAATGAACAGCAAAAAGAAAATACTTCTAGTGGAAGATGAACTCTCCCCGGGTCAACTTGTTTCCCTGTACCGGCACAGCGATCTTCTCGTGGCGCCCAGCCGTGGAGAAGGCTTTGGGCTGCCCATGGCCGAAGCCATGGTGTTCGGCCTGCCGGTCCTCACCACGGGTTTTGGCGGGCAAACAGATTTTTGCAGCCATGAAACAGCGTGGCTGACGGATTATAAATTCAGCCGTGCCAAAACCCACATGGCACTGCCCGATTCCGTTTGGGTGGAACCGGACCTTGGGGATCTGACCAGGCAAATGGAACATATATCCCGGCTGCCTGCTGAAAAAATAACCCGTAAAACCCGAGCCGCCAAAGAAAATATCCTCAAAAACTACGCCTGGCGACAGGTTTCAAAACGATTGACCCAGGCAATTAAGGCCCTGGACCATCAGAATTGTCCAGCCACAGAACCGCGCATCGGCTGGGTAACGACATGGAATACACGCTGCGGCATCGCATCCTACTCAAAATACTTACTCCGTTGTCTTTCTGTCGGAAAAGTGACGGTACTTGCAAACAACGCCCTTAATCTGACTGAACAGGATGGACCTGAGGTCATCCGCTGCTGGGAAGCGGACGAAAAAGACAACCTGCAGCAACTGGTTCATAGAATTGTTGCTGCTGGGATCACGGATATCGTGATTCAATTTAATTTCAGTTTTTTCAATCTAAACGCATTATCCGGCTTTTTAGATACCATGAAAGGATATCAAAAACGCTGTTACCTTTTTTTACACTCTACGGCAGATGTCCTGCCCCCCCACCTCCCCAAATCCCTATCCCAGATAAAATCATCACTGATTAATACCCACAGGCTGGTCGTTCATTCCGTTCACGACTTGAATCACCTGAAATCCATGGGTTGTGTTGAAAACGTGATGCTCTTTCCCCATGGCGTGGATGTCAGTTCCCATACATTGACCCGTACAGGGGGCGCATCGTTTCCTGCACCCGATCATCCTCCCACGCATCGACCTGGGGCAGAGGTGGATGAAAAACTGATTGCGGCCTACGGCTTTCTGCTCCCCCACAAAGGCATCCGGGAACTGATTTGCGCCTTTGAAATCCTGAAAAAAAAGGACCCGGACCTCAAGCTGCTTCTTTTAAACGCGCTCTATCCGGCCGCCCCAGCTTCAAAAGAGGAACAAAGGCTGCGCCTGCAGCAGATCAAAGAGAGTCCATACGGCAATGAGATCACCATGGATAACGGGTATCTGGAGGGAAAAGAGATTTTTAACAGGTTGTCCCGGGCGAATGTCATTGTTTATCCCTGCCAGACCACCCAGGAGTCTTCCAGTGCGTCGGTCAGGGCGGGGCTGGCCACCGGCCGCCCCATCGCAGTCACCCCCCTGGATATCTTTGAAGATGTGTCGGACGTTGTCTATACCCTGCCGGGGACAACACCTGAACACATGGCCCAAGGTATTGAAACAATGATCAATAATCGTGAAATATCCAGTCGCCTGATGTCAAAACAAAAACAGTGGCTGTTGTCCCACGATTGGCAGGTACTGGGAAGACAATTGGGGAACATCATTAAAGGATGTGCTGTTAGCCTCCATTGACATGCAACTTGGGCGTCAACCGGATAAGGCCTGCAAAAAAAGGCTCATCCCCCAATACGGTTTCAAAGACAGCACAGCCATCAACCCAATGCACACACTGGTCAACATGGCTTGCACCGGTGTGGATTGCGGCGGTAATGGAGTATTTGCCAGGTCCCAGGTTAAACTGATCAAATGAATAGACAATATCCATTGTCCGCCCCTGCTGAACATCAATCTTTTTTTTCAGATAATGTGAGTTTGTGCCGTAAACGTCTTGTCCGAATCGATCCCGTATGACAATCCCCAGGGTTAAATCTTCCATGGATGCCTGCCCTTTAAGGGTTATTACAATGTCCGCCGGTTTACCGCTGATGAGGATCTTTGTCTCGTTTTGATGCTCATCTTTCAGTGTCACGGATTCGATCAAAACCTGCCGGCTGCCGTACCCGTTGAGTGAACGCCCTGCCCTGACATCATCATTTGATACAGAACGCCGTGCAATATGGCAATTATAGGCATTGATGATGGTTTCGGGTTCTCCATATTCAATTGCTGTGCCGCGATCCAATAATATCGCTTTATCACATAAAACCTTTACGGCATTCATATCGTGAGAAACAAACACAATGGATCCCCCGCCCGCCTTGAACTCCCGTATCTTCTGCATACATTTTTGCTGAAAATAGGCATCTCCTACGGACAGGGCCTCATCCACGACAAACGCCTGGGGTTCGGCATGAATGGCCACGGAAAAGGCCAGACGCATGATCATGCCCGAAGAATATGTTTTAAGGGGCTCATGGATAAAATCCCCCAGCTCCGTAAATGAGATGATCTCATCCAGCTTCCGGTTAATTTCCGGCCTGGAAAGCCCAAGATATGTTGCATTATGAATAATATTATCAATGCCTGAAAATTCATGGTTGAATCCGGTACCAAGTTCCAGCAGCCCCGTTATTTTGCCCGATATATGAACTGTCCCTGTGTCCGGTATCAGAATGCCTGTGAGAAGTTTTAAAACCGTTGATTTACCAGCCCCGTTTTCTCCGATAAGCCCAAGGGTCTCCCCCCCGGGAACCGTAAAGCTCAGGTTTTTAACCGCATCAAATTTTTTGTGGCGGCACTTCCTGAATATAATCTCCTTAAGCCGTTCCGATGGCTTGCGGTACAGTTTAAACGTCTTTGATATATTTTGAACTGAAATCATCTTGCCGCGTTCCTGTATACATCAAGGGTTTGATTGGCAGTGGATTCCCATGTAAAGCCCAGGGCGCGCTGCCTTCCTTTTTCCGCCAAAAGGGTTCTTGCCCCTGTGTCATGGACAACAGTTTCAATGGCCTGGGCCAGTTCACTGCTTTGCCGCGGATCAATTAAAACGGCCGCATCTCCCGCCACTTCGGGCATGCTGGAGACGTTGGAACAGATAACCGGACAGCCGCAGGCCATTGCCTCCACAATGGGAAGGCCGAACCCTTCGTATAAACTTGGATAAATCAAGGCCTGGGCGCCTGTGTAAACGGCCCTTAAATCATGGTCCGGGATATGACCTGTCAGATAAACCCTGTTTTTAAGGTTTTTATTTCTGATTTTCTCAAACCAGGATTTTTCACCCCATCCTTTCCAGCCCACAAGGACAATGGGGATATCGGTTTTTGTTTCCGCCAGGGCATCCACGAGAAGATCAATATTTTTTCTGGGTTCAAGGGAGCTTACAAACAGCAGATACGATGGGGGCAGGTTGTACTTTTGCCTCACCGTTGCCACAACGTTCTTATCCGCAGGGGTAAACACCGGGTCCGCAGCCAGCGGTACAGCCGTGACCATGGACGGATCCACCTTGAACTCGCTGATGATCTCCTGCCGAATAAATTCTGAAATAGTCAGGATGTGCATGGCATACCGCAGTCTTGTTTTTATAAAATATTCAAAAAAAAGCACCCGCTCCTTTGGATGGGTCTCCTTATACCGGCGCAAAGAGAGATCATAGATGGAAAATACCGTAGGGACCCTTGTCAGCTTTGCCGGTGAAAAGGCTGTTTCATGGTAAACCGAAAACCCGGGTGTCTGGTTCCGACACACCCTGTTCAGGCAATACTCATACTTCATCCACCGGGCAGCCCTCACCCCGAAAATTACATGGTCAGGCAGGTACCTGACAGCTCCCACGGTTTTCTGCCACCGTCCGGCGTCTGCCATGGGCGGCATGGCGTCCACAACGCAGCTTCCGTTAAAATAACGGATATCGGCCCGGCCCATGCCATGGATGGTGTGGTATAAGTTGCGCAGGTACCTTGCAATGCCGGTTAAAAGTCCGGTCATGGGTATTGCGTTAACCAAAATTTTCATAGAAAATCCCTTATATCTTTTTCCAGATACCGGAGCATCAAAAAGGAAAAAAACAAAATCAGGTGGGTAACCACAGCGAGTACCCAAAGGCCTTTAAATGAAGGGTATGAATGAAATGCAAATATTTTGTGGTAGGCATCTATCAACCTGAACGCCGGATTGTACATGATAATTTTTCTTACCGGCTCAGGAAGAATATCAACAATATAAACAATGGGCGTAAACCAGAACCACAGCTGTAAAATCACCCCTGTAATTTGACGCACATCACGGATAAAAACATTTAAAACCCCTGCAATCAACCCAAGCCCCAGCGCCAACATCTGTTGGAGGTAATACAAAACCGGGAGCAGCCATAACGACATGTGAAATTCATAACCGGTACACAAAAGGATCAGAAAAAAAACCAGCATGGATATGACATAGGTAATGGTTTCAGACA
>NZ_JBFXHE010000250.1:0-6586 GCF_050177295.1 Desulfobacter sp. | reverse complement strand
CCGGTTTCTGGAGTAAATTTGCAGTTGTCCGGGCAAGTCTTGAAACCGGTCACACCATACTGGCCGCAACTGCCCTTTTTGTCGGGGTTCTCACGGTTTACTCCATGTTAAAAATATGGAACCAGGTGTTCTGGGAGGCGGCACCGAACGACGTAATACCCTCCCCGTCGGTGAGCTTTAGAGAAACAAATTTATATCTGGTGCCCATAGCCATTTTTGCCCTGATTACGATAATCATAGGGCTTTTTGCAGAACCCTTTTTTCAGTATGCGGACCGCGCCGCGGTTCAGCTTCTTGATCCGATTTTTTACGTCAAGGCCGTACTGGGAGACAGATAATGATTTATTTTGTTCTCAATCTGTTATTTGCCGGTGCCTGGGTCCTGGTCAACAATGCCTACGGCATCACTGATTTTGCTATCGGTTTTTTGCTGGGCCTGGGCTGCCTGTGGCTGACACGCCCCTTTGGCCAGGACAACTCTTATTTCAGACGATTGAAGGCTTCAGTTGTTCTGGTGGTTTATTTTCATTATGAAATGACGATATCGGTTTTACGGGTTGCCTGGGAGGTACTGACGCCGACCCCTAAAAGTGTCCCGGACATTGTTCATATTCCCTTGGATGCAAAAACGGATGTTGAGATCACCCTGCTTGCCAATATGGTCTCGTTAACCCCCGGGACACTCAGTCTGGATATCACAGAGGAGAAATCCCATCTTATTGTGCACGCCATGTTTGCCCGGGATCACGATGCTGTCATTTCCGGGATTAAAAACGGACTGGAAAAAAAACTGCTGGAGGTGACACGTGGGTGATGTGATGACCATGGCTGTGACCATTACCTTCACCGGATTGCTGGTCAGCTTTGTGCTGGCATTTATTCGTCTGATTATAGGCCCGACACACGCAGACCGGCTCATCGCCCTGGACTTGATCGGGTCCATTACCATCAGTTTCATTGCTGTGTTTACCATTACCAGCGGACAGACCGCTTTTCTTGATATCGCAATCACACTGGCCCTGGTGATGTTTGTGGGCACCGTGGCTTTTGTGGCATTCATGAAATTCCGGCTGATTCAATCCAAAAAAAACAAGGAGGAGCCTCCATGGAAATCCTGATGGCCATCTGCCTTATCACCGGTACTTTTTTTACCCTTATGGCTGCCCTGGGTGTTCTCAGAATGCCGGACATCTACATGCGGACCCATGCGGCGACCAAGGCGGGCACCTTTGGTATCGGAATGATCGTGCTTGCAGTCGCCCTGTTTTTCACGGATACGGCTGTAACCTCCCGGGTTGTCGGTATTATGTTGTTTTTTATCATGACCACGCCGGCTGCAGCCCATCTACTTGGAAAAATCGTAATGAACTCCCCTTATCGGATGTGGCGTAACCCTTTTCAAAAAAACAGCCGGTAGAGCGACTTCACTGCAGTACCGGAAGGATGATTGCCGACCCTGCTTTCATAAATTCCAAAACCATCTTTCTCTCTTCAAATTCCGGCTAAATTAATGCGCCAACGTTGAATAATCTGTTGAATTTTTGCACATAGGATGTTAGAAGGCATAACCTGTAACAAATGTATAACTTATAACCTGTTGTTCCTAATACTAATTGTGAGGATCCGACCATGTTCAACGCCTTTGTAAAAAACTTTTTAGGAAATGCTCCCATATGGTACAAGCTTGCTATTATAGTGTTCCTAATTATCAACCCCATTCTCCTTATTACCGCCGGCCCTTTTATTACAGGCTGGGTACTCATTGGAGAATTCATTTTTACCCTGGCCATGGCACTGAAATGCTACCCGTTACCTTCGGGCGGTCTTCTGGCGATTGAAGCCATTATCATGGGTATGGCCAAACCCGAAACCGTTTACCACGAAGCACTGGCCAATTTTGAGGTTATCCTTCTTCTGATGTTTATGGTTGCAGGCATCTATTTCATGAAGGAATTTTTGCAGTTCACCTTCACTCGGATACTTGTGCGGGTGCAGTCTAAAGTTGTGATTGCGTTGCTTTTCTGTTTTGCCGGCGCTTTTCTGTCCGCTTTCCTTGATGCGTTGACCGTTACAGCGGTCATCATCGCGGTTGCATATGGTTTTTACAATGTCTACCACCGGTATGCCTCGGGAAAAGACAGCACCTGCGAACATGATCTCACCGACGATAACGCATGCCAAATGGCAAAACGGGATGACCTGGTTCAGTTTCGGGGTTTTTTGCGCAACTTGATGATGCATGGTGCTGTGGGTACCGCTCTGGGCGGTGTCTGTACCCTGGTTGGGGAACCCCAGAACCTGCTGATCGGCCACCAGATGGGCTGGCACTTTGTTGACTTCTTTCTCGAAGTTGCACCGGTCTCCATCCCCGTCCTCATTGTCGGGCTTGGGACCTGTTATGGACTGGAGAAAATGCACTGGTTCGGCTATGGCGTTGAAATGCCCGGCAACATCCGTTCCCACCTGCTGGAAACCGCAGTCAAAATGGAAGAAAAACAAGGAACCAAAGGCAAGGTCAGACTTGTTATACAGGCCATTGCGGGTATCTGGCTGATCCTTGCCCTTGCCTTCCATCTTGCCGCGGTAGGTCTGATCGGACTATCCGTCATCATCTTCCTGACCTCTCTGAACGGAATTACCGACGAACACCATTTTGGACAGGCATTTACGGAAGCCCTGCCGTTTACTGCGCTGCTGATTGTCTTTTTCTCCATTGTTGCGGTGATTCACGAACAACATCTTTTCGACCCCATCATGCATTTTGTTCTCGGTCTTCATGGCCATCTACAGCTTGGGGCATACTATATTGCAAACGGTTTATTATCATCGATTTCTGACAATGTTTTTGTTGCCACCGTATATATTACGGAAACAAAGATGCATTTTGTCAATGTGCTTGCACAGATCCCCGATATTGGTATGACCGGACAGGAACTGATGGACAAACTTACCAACCCGGAACTTGTCCGGGCTGACGTGCTGGCTGCCCTTCCGGCAGACGCTGCTGCCAAAGCACACGAAGTTATCCATCATTTTGACAACCTGGCCGTTGCAATCAATACCGGAACAAACATCCCGAGTGTGGCAACGCCAAATGGTCAGGCAGCTTTCCTGTTCTTACTGACTTCAGCCTTGGCACCCGTCATCAGACTCTCCTATGGCCGAATGGTTTGGCTTGCACTGCCGTACACCATCACCATGTCAATAACAGGCCTTATTTCCTGTTACCTGTTTTTGTAATACGTATACCTCATAGTATAGAAAGATAAAAAAAGGTGGGCCCAATGCAGTATCTGTGCATTGGGCCCACCTTTTTTACAGAATATGGTTAACATATAAAATGTTCTGCGGCAAAGCATTCGCATGCCTCCTGCCATCCACAAACCGGAAAACAATCGAGCGTCTGGCCCGATCCTCATGGTGTATAAATCAAAAAAGCTTTCAACGAAAACCGCTGAAAGCTTTTATAATAACGTGGTGCCCAGGAACAGAATTGAACTGCTGACACGGGGATTTTCAGTCCCCTGCTCTACCGACTGAGCTACCTGGGCACATCAAACAACGACAAATTTATATGTTCTTTAACCGTTCAAGTCAAGCAAAAAATTATACAAGCATTAAGAATATTATTTTAAACACCCTCCCATATCACCCAGCAGATACTGGATTAAACCACAGGCACAGACGGCTGCTGTTTCTGCCCTTAAAATCCTGGGTCCAAGGGAGTAACCTATAAATCCCGATTCAACGGCACTTCTGACCTCTTCCTCTTCAAATCCGCCCTCCGGCCCGATCAGGACAACAGCTTTGTTGTTCTCTCCGGGAGCCGATCCGGCAAAGGGCCGGTCCGATGCTTCCCAGAAAGCGAATCTGTGTGAACAGCCTTTTGAAAAGGCCAGGACCTGTTCAAAATCCATGGGAGGCATAATTTCAACAAGGCAGGATCTTCTACATTGCTTCAAAGACTCCCTGGCAATGGTCTGCCACCGCTCAATGTGTTTTTTTTCCCTATTTGGGCCTGACAATGGAATGGATCTTTTACAATAAAAAGGAATCCAGCGAGTGACTCCAAGCTGGGTAATCTGTTTAATAATCTCATCCATCTTGTTGTGTTTGAGCATGGCAGTACACAAAGTCAGATCGAGATTCGATTCCGTGAGGCTTTTTTTTTCACTTAAAATGGAAATTTCAACACATTCAGGAGAGATCTTATCTATACTACCTGTAAAATCAGTGCCATGGCCATTGGTCATGGAAATGGTGTCTTTGGGCTTAAGCCTGAGTACCTTGCATATATGTTTTGCGTCCTGACCATGGATGACGGCCTTATCTGTGCTTAACGCCTCTGTATTGATTAAAAACTTTTGCATATTTATCTCTTTATTCCACAAAAAAAGATGATTAAATTTTTAGAAATTATAGTATGAAACAGGTAATTTTTACCATGAATTTATTATGTTATATTTCAAAAAAGCTGATTTTAGACACTTTTTTTCCGGATTACCCGACAACGGGCGTGGGTTTAAAATACGGCAAATCTGTTCGTAACGCATGAATTATGATACATAAGGGGTCATGAAAACGATAAACAAAGAGAACATTATTCTGGCCTCAGGTTCACCACGCAGAAAAGAACTTATGACCCAGGCAGGCATAGATTTTAAAATTCATGTGGCTGATATTGACGAATCTAAAGTTGATCCGGGAATGCCACCCGAAAACTATGTTTGTCTATTGTCTAAAACCAAGGCCCAAGCCGTGGCCGCACATTATCCTGATGCCTGGACAATCGGGGCGGACACGATTGTGGCGGTTGGCAATACCATTTTAGGCAAACCCGCCGGGCACCGGCAGGCCGTAACCATGTTAACCCAGCTCAGCAACAGAGAACACAGTGTATTTACCGCTTTCACCATCACAAGACCAAACTCAGACGATCTGGTTACACGGGTTGTAAACACCCGGGTGAGGTTTAAAGCGTTGTCCAACGATGAAATCAACTGGTATGCAGACACAGGTGAACCTTATGACAAGGCCGGAGGCTATGGGATACAGGGAATTGGGGCCTTTCTGGTTAAGGAGATATCCGGGTCTTATACCAACGTTGTCGGCCTGCCCGTGTGTGAACTTATTGATGCACTGGCATCTTTGGGGGCAATCAGTTTTAAGGAAGCAAAATAACAATGCAGATTCAATCCAATATAAAAAAAATTCATGATGATATACGCGCTGCCGCCCAAAAAAGCGGACAGGATGCATCCCGGGTTACCCTGATTGCGGTAAGCAAAAGAAAACCGCCTGAAATGATCCAGGAGGCCATTGATGCCGGTCACAGGGATTTTGGAGAAAATTATATCCAGGAAGCAATGGAAAAGATTGATCTTCTTGGCAGAAAATCAGCGACGTGGCATTTTATCGGGCATCTTCAATCCAACAAAGCCAAATTCGCGGTAAAGTATTTTGACCTGATTCATACCGTGGATACGGTAAAGCTTGCCCAAGAGATCAACCGCCAGGCCCAAAAAATCGGAAAAATTCAGAAGATTCTGCTCCAGGTAAATATTTCCCGGGAAGCGACCAAATCCGGTGCACAAGAAAGCGAAATTGTAGATATTGCCAGACAGACCTGCCGGTTTGACAACCTGCATGTTTCAGGACTTATGTGCATGCCGCCTTTTTTCGATGACCCTGAAGATACAAGAATTTATTTCAAAAGGCTTAAACAGATCAGTAAAGAGATAGAACGGCTCAACCTTCCCAATACGGCCATGACCCATTTATCCATGGGCATGAGTAATGATTTTACGGTAGCCGTTGAAGAGGGGGCAACTTTAGTGCGTGTGGGCACAGCCATCTTCGGAGCAAGATAATGAAAATTCTTCTGCATACCTGCTGCGGCCCCTGCACCATCTATCCCCTTGAAACCTTAAGAAACATGGACATGGAGGTCATGGGGTATTTTTACCGGCATAATATTCATCCATTCACCGAATGTATGAAGCGTGAGGAAACATTGCGTGATTATGCGGATCAGATGAATCTGAAAATGGTTTGGCAAAAGGGTTATGAGCTTGAAGAATTTTTGCGTGCCGTCACCTTCAGGGAAACAAACCGGTGCAGGTACTGCTACCACGCACGTCTGAAAGCCAGTGCCCTGGTTGCCCAAAAAGGAAAATTTGACGGGTTTTCCACCACCCTGCTCTATTCAAAATTCCAGAATCATGCCCTGATCACGGAAATCGGTCAGGGCATAGCAAAACAATACGGTCTTAGATTCATTTATCATGATTTTCGCCAAGGCTGGAAACAGGGGATAGAGAGATCAAAGGGCTTGGGTATGTACCGCCAACAGTATTGTGGCTGCATTTACAGCGAAAAAGACCGGTACTATCAACAAAAAAATGTTGAGAAACCAGATCAGCCATAACTGTTATTGCGATATCATGGGTCTTTCGGGAGTTTGAATTGTTTTTTATCCAGCCCGTGCCGGGTCAGCAGGCGGTTTAGCTGCCGGGTAGTAATGCCTGCTTTCTTTGCCGTCTCGCGTATTCGGCCGTTCGTTTCCTCCAGCAGACTGGTCAGGTAG
>NZ_JBFXHE010000249.1:0-6595 GCF_050177295.1 Desulfobacter sp. | reverse complement strand
TACTCAGGATTGCAAGCAATCCCTTTCTCGTTCGACTTGCATGTGTTAAGCACGCCGCCAGCGTTCATTCTGAGCCAGGATCAAACTCTCCAGTTATAATCCTTTACTAAAACTTTTTAAGGTCTGCGCTTTAAGCTGTTAAGCCCCAAGCGCATTGTCATTGACCCGCTCTTTTCTTTTTCACTGACCAATTTTCAAAGATCAAAAAACTTGCTTCAAAAAAAATCTTCCCGGAAAACCGTTGGGCCGTTCCGTGAAGCCAGAGCAATATCCTTCATTTCCTAACCAATGTCAAATCTTTTTTTAATAAAATTTCATTTTTTTTGGGGGGGACTGCCCTGAAACCTTGGACCCAAGCCGGGGACAAAACGTTTGTAACGTTTTAAAATATCAGAAAAATTTTCACTTTGTTGCCCCGGGAACCGTATAGGTCTTACATGTTCCGCTTGAACAGGTTCGCTCCTGGGTATGGACGCCCTGGGCAGCATGTCCTGGCGAGCCCATGGCATAGTTGGTGGCCGAGACCACCCGCTGGAACGCCTTGGAACTACATTTGGGGCAGGCAACCTCCCGGTCATCCTGTGACCCCATGACAATCACTTCAAAAAATTCTTCGCATTTACTGCATTTAAATTCATATATCGGCATGTTGACTCCTATTATAATAATTTACCAAATATCAAGCAATGCCGGCATTTGTCAAGACGCCTCTGCCGTGTCAAGAAGTTCCCTGGCATGGGCAAGGGTGGCATCGGTGATCCGGCTGCCGCCAATCATCCGGGCAAGCTCCTTTACCCGGTCTTCCTGACAAGTCAAGGGGGAGATGCGGGTGGCGGTCCTGCCGCCTGACACCTGCTTGGTTATCCTGAACTGGTGGTTTCCGTACCTGGCAATCTGGGCCAGATGAGTAATGCAGATCACCTGTTGAACCCGGCCCAGTTCTTTAAGTTTAAGCCCTACCTTGTCGGATGTGGCACCGCCAATACCGGCATCCACCTCGTCAAAGATCAGGGTCTCAAAGGACTGGCCCCGGCAAAGCACGGCCTTAAGCGCCAGGACAATACGGGACAGTTCTCCGCCCGAGGCTATTTTTGCCAAAGGCTTTGGTGCTTCCCCGGGGTTTGGACTGAGCAGAAACCGCACCCTGTCCATGCCTGTGGCAGATATTTTTTCATTATCCTCCGTTGCAAGCTCGTCAGGGGCAACGCCTGGGTCCGTGGAAAAATCCACCTCAAAGGTAGCCCGGCCCATGTCAAGGGCGCCAAGCTCCGCCTTTGCCAGCCTGGCCAGGGCCAGGCCTTCTTTCTGCCGCCGCATGGACAAGGCCTTTGCCTTTTGGCGAATCCGGGCCACCAAACCCTTTTGTTCTTGTTCCAGCTCTTCTATACGCCCTTCAATCCCCTGGATGTCTGCCAGATTTTTTGCCATGTTCCGGTATTGCTCAAATATGGCGTCAAGACTGCCCCCGTATTTGCGCTTGAGTTTGACGATCTGATCCAGGCGCTGGTCCACCTGGTCCAGGGATTGGGGGTCCAGATCAATGCCGGCGGCAAAGGATCTGAACTCTGACACCAAATCCTGAAGTTCATAGGATATTTCGTCCAGGCGCCGGGCCATGGCACCAAGTTTTTCATCTGTCCCACAAAGCCGGCCAAACCGGGCAGACATACCTGAAATCTGATCCAGAACCGAATCTTCCCGGTCATATAAATTATGAATCGCACCGTTGACGGCTTCAAAAATCTGCCCGGCACTCTGCAGTTGGCTGCGTTTTTGAATCAGTTCTTCATCCTCACCTGGCTGGATATTGGCGGTTTCAATCTCATCCACCTGGAATTGGAGCAAAGCCAGTTCCTTTTCAGCCTTTTCCTTTCCGGCCTTTAAACCGGCGATCTCTTTTCTCAAAGGAACAATCTGCCGGTACAGCCCTGCCACATCTTTTCTTAAGTCAAGGGTCCGGGAAAATTCGTCCAGGATATCCAGGTGCTGATCTTCTTTGAGCAGCCCCTGATGGGCATGCTGGCTGGATACACCGGCCAGATTTTCAGTCACCTGTTTTAAGAACTCCAGGGTGGTCTGGCGGGAATTGATATAAATCTTGCTTTTTCCTTCAGCAGATACCATGCGTCTGATGATCAGGCCGTCTTCAATATCCATGTCCTGGTCTGCCATAAGCCGGGCAGCCTGGGAATCAGGAGCAATGTCAAACACGGCTTCCAGTTCGGCATTGTCCTTTCCGGTGCGGACCAGATCCGCCGATGCCCGTGATCCCAAAAGCAGATTTACGGCCTGGATGATAATTGATTTTCCTGCCCCGGTTTCCCCTGTCAGCACGGAAAGGCCGGGACCGAATTCAATACGCAGATCCTCAATGATCGCAAAGTTTTTTATGACCAGGGCGTGCAGCATAAAATCTCCTTGCCGAAGAAACTTGCTTGGGCATGCGGAACTCAGGATTTCGGGGAACCGGATGAGCCATCTTGGGGCGGGTCCAGATTCTTTTTCACGGTATCATTAACAGTCTTATAAACATCCTTGAAAGATTCATGGATGTTGGAAGGCGACAGCCGGCCCATTTCAATGAACTTGACTATAATTTCCTTGGTGGCTCTGAGTATGTGTTCGTCAACGGATTTCATAACTGGCTGAATACCAGAACCGTTTGATAAGGTCAATATTTGACCTGAATTTGTGTTGCCATGTGTCTCTGAATGCTTATAATACAGTTTTATTTTTAACTTTTCAGCATAAAGGCAGCCTTGCATAATGAATGAACCCCCCGTGGAGCATAACGACATCCATGTACTTGACCGGGACGGCAAACAGATTATTCTTATCGGAACAGCCCATGTATCCCGGCACAGCGCCCAGCTGGTTTCGGACACCATAGAATCAGAACAGCCTGATACCGTATGTGTGGAGTTGTGCAACAACCGCCTGGCTGCCATCCGGGATAAAGACAGATGGCAGAACATGGATATTATAAAAATCATCAAGGAAAAGAAAGCGCTGATGCTGTTTATGAATCTTTTGCTGGCCTCTTTCCAGAAGAAAATAGCCGATAAATTCGGCATCAAACCCGGCCAGGAGATGATCAATGCCATTGCTGCCGCAGAAAAAACAGGTGCTGTCATTATCCCTGCGGACAGAGAAATTCAGACCACCCTTTCCCGGATATGGCGGGGCATGGGATTCTGGGAAAAAACCAAACTGGTATTCTCCATAGCGCTGTCATTTGGACAGTCCGATGAAATTGAAGAGGCAGACATTGAAAAGATGAAGCACCAGGACATCCTGCAGTCCCTGCTTTCGGAGATCAAAGAGGATCACCCCATTATCGGGGAAATGCTGATTAACGAACGGGACCAGTTCCTGGCTCAAAGCATTTGCAATGCCCCGGGAGACAAAATTATCGCGGTTGTGGGTGCGGCTCATATACCTGGAATTTTGAAATATATTGAGCAAAATACCCCCATTGACCTTGCCGCACTCAAGACACTCCCCCCCTCCGGCAAGGCCGGGAAGATATTAAAATGGCTTATCCCCGGCCTGATCGTCATGCTTTTCATAGCCGGATTTCTCATGGGGGGCAAAGGCGCAGGAACCGACATGATTTGGATCTGGGTACTGGCCAACGGTATTTTTGCCGGTATCGGCGCATTGATCGCCCGGGCCCATCCATATACCATTTTTTCTTCCTTTGTGGCCGCACCCCTGACCTCCCTGAACCCCATGATCGCGGCAGGCTGGGTGGCAGGGCTTGTGGAGGCCTTTGCGCGTAAACCCAAAGTACGTGACCTTGAGGCGATCCCTGGGGATATCACCTCTGTAAAAGGGTTCTGGCGGAATAATGTCACAAGAATTCTTCTGGTGGTGGTATTCACAAATCTTGGTTCCTCCATCGGCACCATGACAGCCCTGCCGTTGATGATCAAACTTTTGTCCTGATATTGCAACTACGCTGATTTTAAAGGTATAATTACCGTTTATACAGATTATTGACGTTATTGAGTTTTTCTTGCTTTCATATCGTAATAAGGATATGTTCATGTATTCAAAAGGGAGTTCTCAATTTAATGGATATATTTGTAGCCCGCCAGCCTGTATTCACTTCAGATAAAAAAATTTTTGGTTATGAACTTTTATTCAGGCTCAGCCTGGACAATGTGTTCCCCAATATCGACGGGTCTGCTGCGACATCCGGTGTGCTGTCCAATACTTTTTTCTCCTTTGGGCTCAATGACATCCTTTCCGGAAAGCCCGGACTGATCAACTTTACCCGCGATCTTCTGCTCAAGCAGACACCGCTTCTTTTCCCGAAAGAGCATATTATCATTGAGGTTTTAGAAGACATTGAACCGGAACCAGAAATCATTGATGCATTAAAGACTTTTAAATCACAAGGGTTCAGGGTTGCCCTGGATGATTTTGTTTATGATCAGAAATTTAATGACATGATTCAGCTGTGCGACATGATAAAGTTTGATATCATGGCCACACCCCTGGATACCCTGGGCCCGGTTCTTAGATCCCTGAAAAACGAACTCAAGCATATCACACTGTTGTGTGAAAAGGTGGAAACCCATGAAGAGTTTAAACAGGCCAGAGCCATGGGATTCCAGCTTTTCCAGGGATATTTCTTTTCAAAACCCGAAGTCGTGTCACGCAAAGGCCTTTCAGCCAACCAGGTCACCAATCTGAAACTGTTAAATGAGATTGCAAAGCAGGAGCCGGCCTTGGACGTTATAGAGGGCATGATCAAAAATGATGTGGCCATTTCGTTCAAACTTTTGACGTTTATCAACTCAGCGTATTTTAGGCGTCCCACTGCCATAGACACGATCAAGGATGCCATCATCTTTTTGGGCTTGCAGGAGTTGAAAAAATTTATCAATGTGGTGGTGGTATCGGATATAAATCCGGACAAGCCCAATGAGCTGATCCGGTCTTCAGTAATCAAGGCCCGAATGTGCGAACAATGCGCTCATGTCATTAAAACCCGGTTTACGCCGGACGAATTGTTCACTGTGGGCCTGTTTTCAGCCATGGATGCCATTTTGGATATGCCCATGAAAGACATTCTTGAAAAAATTGCCCTGTCTGAAAAAATCAAGGATGCGCTTTTAGGTAAAAATCGGATGTTCAGCCAACTCAATGACTTGATCACAAACTTCGATCATGGACAGTGGAACCATACCAGGTTTCAGGCAGACAAAGATTCTCAACTGGTTCAAAACCTGCCCGCTTTTTACATGGATGCCTTAAAAATGGCGGATGCCTTTCTGACCTCGGCCTGATTTCGAATGGCGTTTACCTTGCGGGATTGGGCAAATTTCTGAATACAGGCCGGATACAGCTCCCACTCCTTTTGCAGCCCTTTTTCTTTAACATCTTCCAATGTATCTTCATCGGCTATTTCAAATGCCTTCTGTCCGATGATGGGGCCTGTATCTTCCCCGTAATCGATAAAATGAACCGTGCATCCACCAATTTTGCACCCGTACCGGAAGGTGTCCCCGTATCCGTCGGTACCAGGGAATGCAGGCAGCAGCGCCGGATGAATATTCATGATTCTATGCTCCAAGGGATTGGTGTTGATCCGGTCAATGAAATAAGGGGTCAGCACCCGCATGAACCCGGCCAGGACCAGCAAATCCATATCATAGGATTCAATATTGTCTAAAAGCTGCCGTTCGGCGATAACCCTGGATTTTATGAAAAACAGGGCTTTTTCATAATTCTTTTTCACATCCACCAGCCGCTGTTTTCCAAGGATATCTTCGGGGGCAAAATCTTTGGGGAGCAGGCTGTCAATATCCCGGACCTTGCGACAATTGGCAATGATCCGGGCATAATCCACCACAAAAGTGTTAATACCTGCCTTTTTTGCCCGGTCCAGGCCTTTCACCCCGCCAACATCTGACCCGGTAAAAACAATTTGCGCATCAATGCGTCCCTGGTCGCAGGCATCAATAATGGCCTGAAGGTTGGTGCCGCCGCCGGATATCAATGTGCCGACCTTTAATTTCTGAACCATGGTTCCATGCCTTTCACTATTGGTTTCCGTATCCGTTCTGAGCTCCGCAGTCAGGACATTCCCAGGTAATTCCGTTGCAGGTCATTCCCCACTGGTTTTCATACATGCAGGGCTGACACATGGAAAATCCGCACCGGCACTGCCAGCAAAACATGGCAGTGGCACCGCAGCAATGACATATTTTTGACCGGCTTTGCCGCCGCCGGGACTTCCCGGCGTTGGCCCGCGCCCGGGATTGTTGGGACATAAGACTTCTCCTTTGCTTCAAAAAATAGTATATATGCCGCTAATTAAATAATAATTCAACAGACAATTTCCTTAGGAAGCATATCATGGCGGCACCAAGCACTATTTACCTGATCGACGGCAGCGCATTTTTATACCGGGCCTTCCATGCCATCCGCAGCCTGTCCACGTCAAAGGGGCATCCCACCAATGCCACATTCGGGTTTACCCGGATTCTGCTTAAACTGCTTAAGGACAAGCAACCCAGATACGCAGGTGTTTTCTTTGATGTTAAAGGCCCAACCTTTCGCCATAAAATGTTTGATGAATATA
>NZ_JBFXHE010000248.1:0-6618 GCF_050177295.1 Desulfobacter sp. | reverse complement strand
TGATAGTGGTCGGCATCGGTCTTCACCTCCGAAGTGAATGTTTTTTTAATGCCATTGTATTAATTTTATATTAAAATTTCAATATGTTATAATTAAAAAAGCAACCTTTATGCCGCTAACTCAGGAATTTTAGAAACCAGAATAATTTTTCCCATTCGATAATCTCAAAAGGCATGATGGCGGCCATCTGCCCGTAAATTTTGACAAACTGCTTGGCCTTGATCTTAAAGTCGGCCTTGTCTTGGTCTTCAAGTTCAAGTCCTTTGTTAAACCGATCTGCTGCAACATCAATAAAGGGGCTTAACTGGTGGGCAGCGGCGTTGTTGAAATAGAGGACCACAAATTCTTCCACCTCCTGCTGTTCATAGACGCCCTGTCCATCCAAGGACTCTTTGAGCTCATGCAGGACATTGACATCCGTGGCCCGGGACAGGCTTGTGGCGGTATAGAAACGGTCAAAGGCGGTTTTGATATCTTCCACACTGTTGAAAAAATCGAGGATAAACAGATCTTCGGTCTTTTTGCCTAAGCTTGGTGCGGACCGGTTCAACCGCGACAGGGCCTGGACCGCCAGGACATCCTGCAGTTTTTTATCCACATACATGGCAGACAGCTTGGGCTGATCAAACCCGGTCAGATATTTGTTGGCCACCACCAGCAGGCGGTAATCTTCCCCATCGAACCGTTCCCTGGTTTCGCCGTCGCTGAATCCGTTCATCAGGCTTTCGGTATATTCAATGCCGTCCACCGCCTTGGCGCCGGAAAAGGCTATCAGCACCTTGCAGGGATTGCCCTTTTTATCCAATAGCCGCGTGACCGCGTTGTAATACCGGACGGCTGCTTCAATATTCTGGGTGATGACCATGCCCTTGGCTTTGCCTTTAAGCTTTTTGGCGTTCACGACCTGGGGGATAAAGTGGTCAAGGATCACCTCGGCCTTGATATCGATGGTCTGCTGGTGGCGTTCCACATAGGCGCGCAGTTTTTTCTGGGCTTTCTGGGTGTTGAACAACGGATTATCCTGTATGGATTTCTGGATTTCGTAATAGCTTTTATAGGTGGTGTAATTGGCCAGGACATCCAGAATAAATCCCTCTTCAATGGCTTGTTTCATTGAATAGAGGTGGAAGGGCTTAAATTGCCCGTCAGTCTGTTTGACGCCGAACTTTTCAAGGGTGGTGTTTTTGGGGGTGGCGGTAAAGGCAAAATAAGAGGCATTGCCCCGCATTTTTCGTTCGGCCATGGCTTTGAGGATTTTGTCCTGGGCGTCCGGCACCTCATTTTCGCTGCCCCTTTCCTGCTCCCTTGCACTGCCCATGGCCCGGTTCATATTGTCATGGGCCGAACCGCTCTGGGAGCTGTGGGCCTCGTCAATGATCACGGCAAAGTTTTTCCGGCTCAGATCACTGATCCCGTCCAGGATAAAGGGAAATTTCTGAATGGTTGTGATGATCACCTTTTTGCCCTGTTCCAGGGCCGCTTTTAAATCTGCGGCCCGGTATGCCGGGGCAATGATGTTTTTGACTTCGCAAAATTCTCTGATGGTCTCCCGCAACTGTTTATCCAGAAGACGCCGGTCCGTGACCACGATCACCGAATCAAACAGCGGGCGCTCCGGGTCCTTTGCGCCGGGGACCAGACCATGTTGCGGATAGGTCTCGATGAGCTGGTAGGCGGCCCAGGTGATGGAGTTGGATTTGCCGGACCCGGCCGAATGCTGGATCAGACAGGTCTGTCCCACCCCGTTCTCTGCGGCGTGGCCCACCAGTTTGCGCACCACATCCATCTGGTGATACCTGGGGAAAAACAAGGTCCGCTTGTTCAGCGGATCTTTGGGTTTGCCGTCCAGCCGCACAAAATGCTCTAGGAGATTGGCAATGCTTGCCTTGCTGAACACCTCTTCCCAGAGGTAGGCCGATTTATGGCCGTTTGGATTGGGGGGATTGCCCGCACCCTGGTCCTGCCCCTTGTTAAAGGGCAGGAAAAATGTGGAGGGTCCGGCAAGTTTGGTGGTCATATAGACCTCATCGGTATCCACGGCCATATGGACCAGGCACCGGCCGAACTGCAGCAGGGGCTGTTTGTTGTCCCGCCGGGTGCGATACTGTTTCTGGCCGTGGCATCTTGCGGTCTGGCCGGTCCAGGGGTTCTTCAATTCCAGGGTGGAAAAGGCAAGGCCGTTGATAAACAGGACAAGGTCTATGGATTCACCGGGGTTGTCCAGGGAGTAGTGGACCTGTCTTGTGGCACTGAACACATTGCTTTGAAACTGCTCTTTGACCCGAAGGGCGGAGCTTGCCAATGGCGCGGGATAGAACAATGAAAAATAGGCATCATCCACGCCCAAGCCTTTTTTGAGCAGGTGCAAAAGCCCCTTGGTTTTGATCATCCGGTCCAGGCGCTCAAGGATCTTTCGCTGCCAGTCATCCGTTCCCGGCCGTTTCAGTTTTTTAAGTTCTTTTTCCTGGGTGTTTTCGAGAAAGGCCCAGAATTTTTTTTCATCCACGGCAAATTTTGGGTTGAAATGCTGGGGATATCCGATCTCATATCCATGGTGGGTGTCAAAAGGGGTGCAGGTTTCCGCCACTTCGGCCGTATCCGGGCCTGCGGTTTTGAACTCACCTGATTTGAGGTTTTCGAGGCAGGTGCCGGTCAACTTTCTTTCAATGGCAGTTTCCAGGGCCTGTTCATTGGTTTGGCTGACCACGTGACACTCCTTTCTTTATGGGTTTATTTTCAATGCCGTAAAATTTTAAAAGGGGTTAAGATTAAAACCACGAAGGACACGAAGAGCACGAAGGTTAATGTGGTGATATCTTCGTGGACTTCGTGTTCTTCGTGGTGAAATGCTCAGCGTTTAAATTTATGACATTGGGTTTGTCCTTTTATCATCATGCCACAACCTTGCTCTCTGCCGGGTCCGGCACCTTGATTTTCCCGGTTACGGCAGCGTTGATCAAGGTGGCTTTGTACTCTTTGAGCTTTTCGATCATCTGCGCCTGTATCTCTATGGCTTTGTCTATTTTGGCGGATTGGTTCTCGATGTGGGCATAAATAGATTTTTGTTCTTTTTTAGGTGGCAATAAAACCGGTAAGTTTTTTAGTAACTCCTGACTCAATGACGCGCGGATGACTATATTCATTTTTCCAACAAAATACGCCCGCTGCATATTGGCACAAAAATAATATTTTGAATATCCTGGTTCCAGAATTCCAGGCTTTGGGCGAAATCTAATTAAAAAACCAGCAAACGTTGAGTTAGGAATGGTTTCCATACAGGCAGAGCTAAAGCCAATTTCCTCAATGGTTTCTGATGTCCTTGTAAACAGGACGTCCCCCTTTTCAACTGAATAATGGATTTGATCATTAATTGAAGATGTTGCGAGTCCTTTGACCGAACGAGGTAATTCCCGGTTATTGTAAACGTCACTGTAGCTAACAAATGGATAACCAGAACCAAAGTAATCAGCTCCGGCACTTATGCCATTTTGAGTTTGGCCAATAAACCTAAGCCTTTTCACTTTCCAATGCGCGGGTATCTGCCCAATCCTTTCCACACCTGAATCGGCCATGGGAACATTGGGATCAAGGCCTTTTGTCACCGCAGTCTGAATTAAGATCTGCTTGCGCTCTTTGAGAAGTTGGATCTGCTTCTCCTTGATGGCAACGGCCTGGTCGATTTTTGCGGTTTTGCAGTCGAGGAATTTGGCTATGGTGGTTTGTTCTGATATTGGAGGAGATAAAATTGGGATTTTTAAAAAGGCCGAATCTGAGAGTTGAAGCCTTGAAATCCAAATTCCTTTTGAGGCAATAAAATATTGGTCAACATATTTTTTCGTTCTAAGAAGGTAATTAAGAAACGATTTGTCATATTTAAAAGTATCTGGGCGAAATACGCTGTAAGCCGTACTTACTATTCCATGTATATTTGAGAAACCAAGCCCTCTACTCCACGCCCATAGGCTGTTTATAACCAAATCGCCTGGATAGCATATTTTATAACCGACATAAGACTCAGCCATAAACATATTAACATTAGATTCTGCTCGTAATTTGACTCCATGATGTTCTGAGACTGTTAATAATGCTTCGTTTCCATTTTTTGATCGTTTATTAATAATTTTGAATATATAGCTACCACGAATAAGAACCCAGCTCTTTGGAATCTCCCCAATCCACGCCATCCCGGAATCCTTGTAGGTCTCATATCTCGGCATCACGGGCAAAAGCTCAGTCATGGTTCACCTCGTCAAGGCCCAGAATCTCGGCAATCAACCCCTCGGCCCGATTCTCAAGGTTCAGGATATCTTGGGCCACGGCTTCTATGGCCCGCAAGGGCTTATGGCGGTAGAAATATTTATTGAAACTGATCTCATAGCCGATTTTCACCGAATCCATATTGATCCAGGCCTCGGGTACATGGGGCAGGACCTCTGCCTTGAAAAATTCATGGATATCCCCTTGCAGGGGCACGGACTCATGGTCCCGCAGATCTGAACAGGGTTCAAAGATCTGGTACTCTCCCTTTTTGTCCGGCACAGGATAAAAACCAAAGTCCGGCAGGTCGGCTTGCCGGCACCCCACATGATTCAGCAGGGTGTCAAGTTTGTCTCCCGACAGTTTGACCTTCTTTTTGACCACCCTGCGGGCGGTTTCATCGTACCGGGACACGGCAGTTAAAACGGCCTTTTTCTCCGGGGCAGACAATTTCAGGTTCAAGGTTTTCAGGGTGGCATCCACCTGGGATGTAAACCGGTTGAAATCCTTGGATTCATCTTGGCCCATGGCATCCATCAGCTCTTGGGCCGCGTCAATCATGGCTTTTTGCTTTTTCCAGACACTCAAACTGAACAGTTTTTTGCGGCTCTTTGTGTTTAATGCAATGCCGTTGTCCTGGCAGAAGGCCAGGATCTTTTTTTCATGATCCGCAAGAAACCCTTGGGTATAAACGTCATCCCCCCACTGGGCATAGATCCATGCCATGGGGACGGCAAAGGCCTTGTCAAAACGCAGGGGGGCAATGCGCGCTTCCGTAAATTGTGCCGATCTTCTGTCCGGCCGCTCAACGGCGACCTTATAATATCCAAAGTCCCTGTTTTCAAACACTTTGGCCGCAATGCCGGTATCCTCGCCGTTTTGATCCTGTACCGGTTCAATGGGCTGCATCCCGGCACAGGCCCCGGCAATCTGCCGGATATGCTCAGCGGAAAACTCGCAGTTTTTGTTCCCCAGGTTTTTTCTCAATTTCTGAAAACACCTGGATGCGTCAACCAGCAGGACCTTTCCTTGTTTGTCGTCACACTTGTTGTTGGACAAAAGCCAGATATAGGTGGTGATGCCGGTGTTGTAAAACAGGTTATTGGGCAATTGGATAACGGCTTCCAGCAGATCGTTCTCAATGATGTGGCGGCGGATATTGCTCTCACCGCTTCCCGCATCCCCGGTGAACAGGGAAGAGCCGTTGTGAACCGAGGCGATGCGCGACCCGAACACGTTCTGGTCCGGCGTCTTCATTTTGCTGACCATCTCCATGAGGAACAGAAGCTGGCCGTCGCTGGACCGGGGTGCGGCGTCCACTTCCATAGGGTCGCCCCAATAGTTTTTCAGGGTCACCTTGAACCGGGGGTCAATGATGTTGGCCCCGTCCTTGATAAATTTCTGCTCACTGGCCCAGCTTTTCCCGTAGGGCGGATTGGAGAGCATGAAATCAAAGCGCGTCCCTGAAAATTCATCCGTGGAAAGGGTGGAGTTGGGGCGGATAAAGCCCGGATCATTTCCCTTGATCATCATGTCTGATTTGCAGATGGCATAGGTTTCGTCATTGATCTCTTTGCCGTACAGGTAAATATACCCGTCATCGGCCTGCCGCCCTGTTTCCCGTTTAATAAACGCCTGGGATTCCGTGAGCATGCCACCGGACCCGCAGGCCGGGTCATAGATGGTGATCACCGGCGGCATCCGGTCCTTTACCGGTTCAAAAACCAGGCGGGTCATCAGCTCAATCACTTCCCTGGGCGTAAAATGCTCGCCCGCCTCTTCATTGTTCTCTTCGTTGAATTTGCGGATCAGCTCTTCAAACACATACCCCATGCCCAGGTTGCTCAACGGCGGCATGGGGTTGCCGTCCGGGTCCGGTTTTTCCTGGGGGGTGAGGTTTAGATAGGGAGAGGTGAATTTTTCCAGGACATCCAGCAGCACGTCCTTGGCCGCCATATGGCGGATCTGGGCCTTGAGGTTGAATTTTTCAATGATCTCCTTAACGTTGGCGGAAAATCCAGAAAGATACTCCTCCACATTGGCTTTTAAAACCTGCTGGTTGTTGCCGGCCACGGCGAACAGCTTTTTCAGGGTCCATTTGCTGGTATTGTAAAAGACAAAGCCTGCGGCATCTTCAAGGCCCTTGCCGTCCAGCTCCACCAGCCCCATTTGATTTTTTTGAAAGTCCACTTCCCTGAGTACGGCTTCCTTGGACGGTTCCAGCAGGCTGTCCAGGCGTCGCAGCACCACCATCGGCAAAATAACATCCCGGTATTTTCCCCGGACATAAATGTCCCTGAGACAGTCATCCGCAATGGACCAGATAAAGGATACAATCTTGTTGTGTACAGCGTGATTCAT
>NZ_JBFXHE010000247.1:0-6629 GCF_050177295.1 Desulfobacter sp. | reverse complement strand
CCACATAAATGGCTGCTTTTTTGCCTTCAAGGTCTTTTTTCATGGTCTCAAGGCTGGGGATAATGGCCTGAACTTCTTTTTTGATCAGTTCCTTGGTTTTTTTAAGCATTTCAGGGTTCTGATCAAAAAATACTGCCACCCGGTACAGGGCATCCGAGGTGTCTTCAATGCCGAAATAGGAGACTCTTATAAACGGGATGCCGTATTCTTCCTGCATCTGCTTTGCCAGATGGGTGACCGACCCTGAACACTGGACCACGTTCAGGGCGGCATTGCCCGCCTGCATCACTTCGTCCACCCGGCCGTCTCCTGTGATCACAGAGACCACTTTTACGCCCATGGCTTCATAGTATTTTTTTATGATCCATGTCTCTCCGCCAATATTGAATTCGCCCAGGATATTGATGGAATCGGGAATGGTGACCCGGGGGGCTTTGTTTCTTTCTATCAGGCTGAACAAGGCGTCGCAGGCTGCCTTGTACCCGTCTTTTTTGGTTCCTTTAAATCCTTCGGAGTGGACAGCGATGACAGGAATGTTGGTCTCTTCTTCCACCTGGCGGCAGACCGCGTCCACGTCATCGCCAATAATGCCCACGATACAGGTACAGTAGATAAAGGCAGCCTTGGGTGAATATTTATCGATGAGTTCCAGCAATGCCTTTTTCAACTTTTTTTCTCCGCCGTAGATAATATCGGTCTCTGACAGATCCGTTGAAAAACTCATCCTGTGAAGCTCCGGGCCCGAAGACAGGGCTCCCCTGATATCCCAGGTATAGGAGGCGCACCCAATGGGACCGTGGATCAGATGCAAGGCGTCGGCAATGGGGTAAAGCACCACCCTGGAGCCGCAGAACACACAGGCCCGCTGGCTGACTGCGCCGGCCAGACTTTTGGTTTCACATTCCATCTCAAAGGGCTGTTTACCCTTCTGGTAGATCTGTTTTTCCCGCTGCTTGAGTACCGATATCGAGGTCATTTTATTTATCCTTTACTGCTTTAATTTACTCTACCAGTTCAAAACGTTCTTCAGGTGCATCCCGGTCCGTGCGGTCCATAAGGACGCCCAGAATTTTCTCCAGGAAGTGCAGACCGCCTTTGTATCCCACCGTGGGGAAGTAAGAGTGGCCGATCCGGTCCAGGATGGGGAAGCCGTGCCGTACAAACGGGATATCTTCATCCCGGGCAATGTATTTGCCGTAGGTGTTGCAGATGAGCAGATCCACGGGCTCGTTCTTGATCCACTGATGCAGGGTAAAAAGGTCGCCGGGCCCCTTGACGTTGATACCGTCTCCAAACCGGGCAGTGCTCTCCTTGATCCGCTCAGTAAAGGCTTTGCCCGGGGTTCCGGTGACGATATGGACCGGTTTCATACCAATGGTGACCAGAAATTCAGTCAGGGCAATTACCTGGTCCGGATCTCCGGCAATGGCTACCTTTTTGCCGTACAGATGGGGCTGCATGTCTGAGATTACATCTAAAAGCTGGCCCCGCTCCTGGGTAATGGTATCGGGTACGGAAACGCCGGCTGCGGTGCGCAGGGCATCAACGAACCGGTCTGTGGCCAAAAGGCCTATGGGCAGATCCTGCACCTGGCAGGGCACCTTGCACTGGGCGTCAAGGGCTCTGACCGCATCTGCCGAAGCCCAGGCCCCCAGCCCGATGGAACCCAAACTGTCGCCGGCACTCTTCAACTCTTTGACGGAAACCCCGCCCTTGGGGTACATATGGAATTTGCCGGTCAATGGGCCGTTCAGAATGCCGGAGGTGTCTGGAAAGAGGATGGACTCAATGCCCAGCATCCCGGCTATTCTCTTAATTTCAGCCATGTCCGAAGGTTCCACATATCCGGGAACAATGTTGAATTTCCCGTTGGGTTTGCCGGTCTTTTCGGCAAGCTGAACCACCATGGATCTAACCATATTGGAAAAGCCCGTGACATGGGAGCCCACATAGGACGGCGTTGACGTATGGATTACATACTTGCCTTTGGGGATCGTGCCGTCTTGTTTTGCCTTCTTGACAATCTGATTAACGTCGTCGCCAATGGTTTCCGACAGACAGGTGGTGTGAACCGCAACCATGTCCGGGTCATAGGTGGTGAATATGGTCAAAAGGGCCTGGAGCAGGTTGGCCTGGCCCCCGAATACCGATGCCCCTTCAGTAAAGGAGGAGGTGGCCGCCATGATGGGTTCACGGTAATGACGGGTCAGCGTGGACCTGTGATAGGCGCAGCAGCCCTGGGACCCATGGCTGTGAGGCAGGCAGCCATGGATACCTAGGGCCGCGTACATGGCCCCGATGGGCTGGCAGGTCTTGGCCGGGTTAATGGTCAAGAATTTTCTTTCTTTAATCTCTTTGGGTGTATGTCGAAGCAGCATATGTTTCTCCGTTTCTTTTTTCTTGTTTCTTGCTTCTTGTATCTTGATTATTCCCAAACGTACTTGGCGGATAACTCAGGTGCCTTCTGCCATGGGGCTTTCAGGTACTGCCAGATGTTGGCGTTGAGCATGCGGTCAATTTCTTCAAAAAAATTTACCGCGCCTTTGAATACCGCGTATGGCCCACCCGTGTCATAGGAGTGGAGCTGCTTCATGGGAATACCATGCTTCTGGACTGCGTATTTTTCCTTGATACCGGCGCAGAAAATGTCCGGCTTGTACATGGCGATAAGGGTTTCTGTTTCGTGCTGGCTGATGTCATCGACAATCAGGGAACCCGCGGTCATTTCAGGGATCAGGCCGTCATACGATTTAAACGGATAACCCTTTTCCTCCAGGGCCTTCATCGCTTCCTCGGTCTTTCTGGGACTGTACCGGGTTTCATCTTTTTCGATGGTCAGCTCTTCAATATTTCTGGAATCGGCATCAACCTTGATATCCGGAATGACATGACGCCCTTCATAGTCATCCCTGTGGGCAAACTCGTATCCGGCGGAAAGCACTTTCATGCCGATGGCCTTGAACAGTTCCTGGTAGTGGTGGGCCCGGGAACCGCCCACAAACATCATGGCGGTTTTGCCCTCGCACCGCGGTCTGACCTCCTTTATTTTGGCCTCAACAGGAATCATCTCCTCGGCGATAACCTCTTCCACCCGGTCAATGAGTTCCTGGTCTTCAAAATAGGCTGCTATTTTGCGCAGGCTGTTGATTGTTGACGTTGGTCCCGTAAAACTGACTTTTATCCAGGGAATGCCGTACTTTACCTCCAGCATGTCTGCCACATAGTTAATGGATCTGTGGCACATGACTGCATTAAGATCTGCGGTATGGCAGTTGGCAAACTGGTCAATGGTGGAGTTGCCTGAAAATGTGGAAACAAGCTCAATGCCGCATTTATTCAGCAACTCGTCAATGATGAACCCGTCGCCGCCGATGTTGTATTCACCCAACAGGTTAATTTTGAATTTCGCGTCCATGACTGTATCATCCAGGCCCACAACGTGTTGAAAAATCGTGTTGTTGGCAATATGATGGCCGGCGGACTGGCTCACGCCTTTATATCCTTCACAGGAGAATCCAAAAATATTGATGCCAAGTTTTTCCTTCATCTCTCTTGCCGCGGCATGGACATCATCGCCGATCAGACCCACCGGACAGGTGGAAAAGATGGAGATGGCCTTGGGTTTGAAAATATCATAGGCTTCCTGGATGGCGGCTTTAAGTTTCTTTTCCCCACCGAAAACAATGTCCTCGTCCTGCATGTCCGTGGAAAAGCAGTAGGTCATATAATTTTCAGCCTCGTCTGACGGGGGACGGGTCTGGTTGCGCCGGGTCAGCCATGAATAGAATCCGCAGCCGATGGGACCGTGGGTCAGATTGATGATGTCCCTGGTCGGGCCCATGATAACGCCTTTGCAGCCTGCATAGCAGCATCCTCTCTGGGTGATGATGCCCGGGACGGTCCTGACATTGGCTCCTACCTGGAGACCGCCTTTTTCATCGCTTGTAACCGGCGTGATCTGTTTGGCGCGTTTCCGGGCCACTTTGGGCGGATACTTTGCCAGAATTTCTTTTTTTATATCTTCCGGGTTAACGGTGTGGGTTCGTTCGCCTGTCATATGATTACCCCTATCTTTTCTCTCATGTTGTTTTGCTTAAAAATCGTCAAGAACGGCATCTCCGTTTTCTGATGTTCTCACGGAGATGGAGTCGTAGATGGGCTTGACCCAGATAACTCCGTCCCCTGACTTTCCGGTTTGGTTGGCTTTAATAATGGTGTTTACGGTTTTTTGGACCAGTTTGTCCGGTACAACTACAAATATGGCTCTCTTGGGGTGAAGGCGATCGCTCTGGCCCAACTGGGCAATGGCCTCTTCATACCCTTGTTCCGCACCCTTGAGCAGAGCCATGTTCACCAGGCCTTTACCCCGTCCCAGGCACTCCAGGGCGGTCATGGAGGAGACGCCCGCCTCAATCAGAGCCTTCTTGGTCTCATTGATCTTGTTCATGCGGACGACAGCCATGATTTCTTTCATGATGCCACCTCGACGTCTGAATCAAGGTCTATGTCCTTTTTGCCTGAGCTGATGGTATAAGACTCGATTATCGGAGAGATGAAAATCTTGCCGTCGCCAAAGGCACCTTTCTCACCGGTCTTTGCCGTGGCCAAAATGGTCTTAAGGAGAAAATCACGATCTTTTTCATCAATAACCGATATCAGCATCTCCTTGGGAATTTCATCATAGGTAATTTCACCGATTTTGATGCCCCGCTGCTTTCCACGTCCTGCCACACTCATCCGGGTGACAGCCGGATACCCGGCTTCCATGAGGGCGGCCATGACTGCGTTAACTTTTTCAGGGCGGACAATGGATTTAATCATTACTTTCATTTAAATTTTCCTTTTTGGTTCTTGGGTTTTTGGTTACGCAGCGATCCCGTATTTAATGAGCAGGGCCTCCAGTTCTTCAATCTCAAGGGGCGTCGGGATGACAAACATTTCATTTTCATCAATTTTTCTGGCCAGGGCCCGGTATTCATCTGCCTGGGGGTGCTCCGGTGCAAAATCAATTACAGTTTTTCGGTTGATCTCAGCCTGCTGGACCATGTTATGCCTGGGAACAAAGTGGATCATCTGGGTACCCAGTCTCTTGGCCAGCTGCAGAATCATCTCCTCTTCGTTCTCGACTTGACGAGAGTTGCAGATCAGGCCGCCGAGGCGTACACCGCCGGACTGGGCAAATTTCACGATACCCTTGCAGATGTTGTTGGCCGCGTACATGGCCATCATCTCGCCGGATACGACAATGTAGATCTCCTGGGCTTTGCCTTCACGGATGGGCATGGCAAATCCGCCGCAGACCACGTCGCCCAGAACATCATAAAATACATAATCCAGATTCTGTTCTTCGTCATAGGCGCCCAGCTGTTCCAGCAGGTTGATGGAGGTGATGATCCCGCGGCCGGCGCAGCCGACGCCAGGTTCCGGTCCGCCTGATTCCGTACACAGAACCCCGCCGTATCCTTCTTTTCTGACATCTTCGAGTTCAACATCTTCACCTTCTTCTCTCAGGGTGTCCAGAACGGTTTTCTGAGCCAGTCCGTTGAGCATGAGCCTTGTAGAGTCAGACTTGGGGTCACACCCCACGATCATAATTTTTTTGCCGGCCTCAACCAGTCCTGCTACTGTATTCTGGGTTGTAGTGGATTTCCCGATACCGCCTTTTCCGTAGATTGCTACCTTTCTCATTGTTTTTTTAGCTCCTTAATTAAGGTTTCGTTGTTTTTAGCAGGCACATAACCTGTTGATCGTCGTAATGCCAACAAATGCAACGGGTGTTCCATCTGGATTTTGGATGAATGGCAAAAAAATATAACCTGCTTGAATTACAAATCGTTTTAAATAAAAAAAATTTTTTATTCATGTTGGTGCAAATGGGGAAGTGTTTTAATATTACAAATATGAAATATATTTAGGTTCAAATATGTAATCTTTACTTTTCAAATAGATTATAATTCATTAAATAAATTCTTACGGCTATTAAATGGGGGGGTGGAAATTAAAAAAGAATGTGCGGGATATCTGCAAATGATGCCTTCTCAATTGATCCATAATTACAAACACCAAAAATGTAATTTTTTATCCGGTCTCCTTTTTTGTTGACAGATATGTGAAGAATATCTTCCGGTTTAAGGTCCTACATGGGATCTTGACCCACGGATTTTACCAGGCAGACCAATGCGGTGCGTTTCCACGCTTTTTTAGTATAAAAATCAAGCCCTTTATGGTTGTCTTTGTCTGCGAGCAGGGAGATGGATTTTATCCCTTTGCTTACGGCCCAGCCTTCAATAGCAGACAATAAAAGGCTTGCTATGCCTTTGTTTCTGTATTCACGATCCACAACCAGGTCTTCCACCACTGCACTGATATTGCCCTGGGCCGTTGAAATTCGGGTCTGAGCCGTGCACATTCCGACAATTGTGTCATTCATCCACGCCACCTTCACGGTTCTGTGCTTTCCGCATCCGTCCAGCATCAGCCGCAGCCCCCGGGTCTGGACCCCTGGATTGAATTCAAAATCCTGCTCTATGGCAAACAACTGGGCCAGCAGGGGCAGCATCTGATCAATATCGGCAGGGCGTGCTTCTTTAATGATAATTTCCATGGACAACTCCTTTTAATATTCCGTT
>NZ_JBFXHE010000246.1:0-6640 GCF_050177295.1 Desulfobacter sp. | reverse complement strand
GGTAACACGCCTTGTGTCATAGTTTGTTTCACCCCGTTGGTGATAGGTTTTTGGTTGCACAAATACTCTATCTGCTTGATCCATCAAGTTCAACGGGGTTTTTTATTTTTTTGACGGCGGATCAGGGTTTTTACCGGCATCCAAAATAATGATTTTATTTTCAGCTCAGTGCCCCATAACATTTGACCTGATGGAAAAAGGCTTATATAAATCAGGGTTGGATTATGGATGATGAATATTACATGTTGCTTGCCTTGGATGAAGCAAAAAAAGCCGAAAAGCAGGACGAGGTACCGGTTGGGGCCATCGTGGTGGACCAGGCCGGAAAGGTAATCGGACAGGGATATAACTGCCCGATATCCGAAAGCGATCCGACAAGCCATGCTGAAATCAAGGCCATTCGTTCGGCCTGCACGCTCATGAATAACTATCGCCTGCCCCAGACGACACTTTATGTAACCATAGAACCATGCATCATGTGCATGGGGGCAATTATCCATGCCAGAATCCAGCGGCTGGTATTTGGAGCACTGGATTCCAAATGGGGGGCTGCGGTCTCCCTTTACCAAATGGGGGCGGATTCACGATTGAACCATCAACCTGAAGTTGTTCAGGGAATATGTGAAGAACAAACAAGACAGATTATAAAAAGTTTTTTTGAGGAAAAAAGGAGAAACCGTGACAAACACAGTTGTTGTGGGAACCCAGTGGGGTGATGAAGGAAAAGGAAAAATTGTCGATCTGCTCAGCGAACATGCTGATTATGTAGTCAGGTTCCAGGGTGGGAACAATGCAGGGCACACCATGGTGGTCAACGGAAAAGAAATTATCAGCCACCTGATCCCCTCCGGGATACTTCAGCAGAAAAAATGTTTTATCGGCAATGGTGTGGTGGTTGATCCTTTTGTATTGCTGGATGAACTTGATTATCTGGCAGGCAATAACATTGATGTATCTCCCAAAATGCTGGAAATCAGTAACCGTGCCCATATCATCATGCCTTATCACCAGGAGATCGATAAAGCCCGGGAGAAAAAAAAAGGAAAGGATAAAATCGGCACCACAGGTCGCGGGATCGGCCCCTGCTATGAAGATAAGGCAACCCGCGTGGGTATCCGATTCTGTGATCTTCTCGATTTTGATCTGTTCAAGGAAAAAGTTCTGGCTGTCATGGCGGAAAAAAATTTTTACCTGAAAGAATATTTCAAAACCGATCCCATGGATCCGGCACTTGTTATTGATCAATTTGAAACGGTCCGTGCCCGGCTTCTCCCCTATATTTCAGATGTCTCCGTATCCCTTGACCGGGGTATCCGGGAAGGTCTGCAAATTTTATTTGAAGGGGCCCAGGGCACACACCTTGACATTGAACATGGCACTTACCCCTTTGTTACCTCCTCCACAACTGTTTCAGCCAATGCAGCAAGCGGCAGCGGCGTGGGTCCAGGACTGCTGAATGAAATCATCGGTATTGTCAAGGCATACACCACCCGGGTGGGCGCAGGCCCCTTCCCAACGGAACTATTTGATGAAACGGGTGACAAGATCCAGAAAACCGGCGCTGAATTTGGGGCCACCACCGGGCGCAAACGGCGCTGTGGATGGCTGGACATGGTGGTATTAAAAAATGCCGCCCGCCTGAACAGCCTGACCGGACTTGCCATCACCAAACTTGATGTTCTGGATGACCTGGATGAGATTAAAATCTGCACAGGATATGAATATTCGGGCAAAATCATGGCAGATTTCCCGGCACAAATTGATGTTCTGGCACAGTGTTCGCCTGTTTATGAAACACATCCCGGCTGGAAAGCGTCGACATCAGAGATGACCAAATTTGATGATCTGCCGGAAAAAACCAAAGCCTATCTTGCACGGATAGAAGAATTGTCAGAAGTCAAAATTAAAATTGTATCCGTAGGACCGGGGCGCGAGGCCACTATTATCAAAGAAAACATTTTCTAAATTGACTTTCGCTTGATTATGGTATATTAAATTACGTCTTATGCGTCGGGATGTGGCTCAGCCTGGTAGAGCACCTCGTTCGGGACGAGGGGGTCGGAGGTTCAAATCCTCTCATCCCGACCACTAATTAACCGAAATCATTATTGATTTCGGTTTTTTTGTGCCCTTCAATATGTGGCAGAAATGTGGCACCTCTTTTGGGGCATTCTTTATCTGTTTCGGTGTATATATCCATTCTATTTTTCACGATATTAAAATGAACTTTCAGGATCTTTCCAGATCTAGAAGGGCCTGCTTGATATCAAGGCCGCCGGCAAATCCGGTTAATTTTCCGTTTTTGCCGATCACACGGTGGCAGGGAATGATGATGGGTATGGGATTACACCTGTTGGCAAGACCCACGGCCCGAAAGGCTTTTGGGTTACGGATCTGTTCTGCAATTTTACCATAGGTGACCGTGGTTCCGTAAGGAATAGTTAAAAGTTCCTGCCAGACCTGTTTCTGGAAATCCGTTCCTTTGGGCTGCAAATCAAGGTCAAATTGTTTTAACCGGCCTTCAAAGTATTGCACCAGCTGGGATACAGCATAGGGAAAAATGGTGTTGTCCTCTACCCAGCCTTTCCCGGGCGCGTTTCCTTCACCTTTGACCGGGAAACGGATCTGTTCAAGCATTGTGTTACCGGCCAGCATCAAAGGACCGATCTTTGAATGAATATATCTGTATTTCATTCGACCAACTCCCGGGCTTTAATTGCCAGGGTTTCCCTGAAAATTTTGGAGTTGTGCCGGATATCCACCGGAAATTTATACTCAATAAAAATATATTCAATGCCGGCGGTCAGAGGATTTTTACGGGCCAGATCAGACAATTCCCGGATAAATTGTTTTTCATCGGATATTTTTTCACAAGGCTCCACAAACACCACCGGCACCTGACGGTTTTTTGGCCCGACGCCTGTGAGCGCACTGCGGTATACCTTTTCATGATTGTTGAATATGGCTTCCACGGGGACGGTGAACAAGGTCTGTTTTCCGGTTTCAACCCGGTGGGCTTTTCTGCCGCAGAACCAGATCCTGCCCTTTGAATCCTTCCAGCCCAGATCCCCCATCCTGTGCCATACTTTACCGTCCGGGTCCGGTATTTTTGCCATGAGATCAGCATTGGAATTATTAAAATAATGCTCGGTAACAAGATCTGCTTTTACTGTTATTTCCCCCACCTGACTTTCAGGCACCTCCAGGTTATCCCGGATCTGGGTGATGGGCTCGTCACAAATCTTGATCAATTTTATTTTTGTATCTGCAATGGGCCGGCCCACGCATATGCCAAATCCCTGTTCCGAGAGTTTTCTGGTTTCCGACAGGATTTCATGGGAACCGATGGATATGATGGGAACCGCTTCCGTGGCCCCGTACGGGGTATGGATCTGGGTATCATTGGAGAGCATGGATGAAAACTGTTCAATATTGGCCGGACTGACAGGGGCGCCTGCAGACACCACACGGCGCAGGGACGGCAGTTTGATCCCGTTTTCCTGACCGTATTTTCCCACCCGGTTCAAAAGGGCCGGGGAGGCAAACATATTGGTCACACCATGGTTCTCAATGGCCTCGATAATTTTTACGGGGTCCACCAGGGCAGGTTTTGTGGGATCCATATCCGGGATCACTGCGGTCATGCCCAGGGCAGGATCAAACAAAGCAAACAAAGGAAAGGTGGGCAGGTCCACCTCATCGGGCGAAATTTTAAAATGTGATTGGATCTGACGAATCTGGGCTTCAAAATTGCCATGGGTGTATACCACGCCCTTGGCAGGCCCTGTGGAGCCCGTGGTAAATACAATGGCCGCTGTTTCGCTCTCCGTGGTCTGGGCCGGTTTGAAAGGTGCGGCCGGGAATTTGCTCATCAGCTGGTTCAGGGTGTATCCGCCCCAGAACCATTTTCTGCCCACGGTCACCCATCGTTTCACTGTTTTAAAAAATCCGGGACGCAGGGTTCGGAGCACATGGGCCTTTTCAATGCCGATAAAGGCCTTGGGCCGGCTTTGGGCAAGACATTGCAGCATCCGGCCAATCCCCATGCCCGGATCCACCACCACGGGCACCGCCCCGACCTTAAACATGGCAAACACCGTAAGAAAAAATTCCATGCCCGGGGGCACCATTAAAATGGTGCGGGTTCCCCGGCCAATGCCGATGCTGGTAAGCCCGGTTGCAAGGCTGTCGGACTGCTGGTCAAGCTGGCGAAAGGTCATCTGGCTGTAAAGAACCCGCCCGGCATTATCCCGTGAGGCAGGGTAGACCACGGCCTGTTTGAACGGATAGATTTGTGCGGATTGTTTCAGGCTTTGGGCAATATTTGTATGGCGTGTCATAAAAACATCTTTTTTATTTTATACAGGGTTCCCTTGACCAGGCCTTCGGGGGCCTTGGGCATGGCTTTCTTTAGCGGGGCTGTCTGTTCCTGGGCTTTTCCCAGGGCTTCCTTGGCAGTCCGGAGCATCTCTTCTGCAGTCTGATCAATCTTTTCCTGGCCTGCAGTCGGGTTGACCTGGAACAGCACAAAGGTTTCTTTAATGGGTTTTTCCAATTTTTCAAAGGATTTTTTTAAAGACTGCATTTCCTTATCCCATACCTTTTTCTGGCCGTCGGCAATCCTCTCCTGGTCCGGGTACTTGGTACCCACAGCATCAATGCGGGCAATTTCAGCCTCAAACAAATCCATTTCCCCATCATAGGCCACCAGGGCATCGTAAAGTTCAGGCATGCGGGCAAAACAAAAGGCGAGCATCTCCTGGGGCAACGTGACATGGGAAAGGGTTACGGGAAGGTAAACCCGGCTGTCTTTGGTACCGGAACCTGAAAAAAATTTGGTGTATGCAAAAAATCCGCCCCCGCCAAGGATACCCGGAATGAGCAGAAGAATAATCAGCTTTTTGAACAAAGATTTCTTCTTGGGGACGGCTTTATCCGATTCGGTGTCGTCGTCTCCCTTGTCCTGGACCTGAACCGGTTTTACCTGGGCGGCCGGTTCATTGGGTTCATCCTTTTTTTTTTTTAATAGTCCCATAACACCCCTATTTATCTGTAATGGAGCTGAAAGTCAAAATCCAAAAGAAAATGTCAGGACAGAAATTTTTGAATCAGTTCAAGGGTGGGACCGGGCTTATCTTCGAACAGATAATGGCCGGCATCCTCAAATACATGGGCAGGGGACCGGGGAAATCTGTTTTTAAATTCCTCAAGGAAATGAATGTCAAAAACAAAATCCCGGGTTCCCCATAAAAACATGAGCTGGGCCGGATCAAGAGCAGAAAGGTTTTGATCCACCTTCTGAACCCTGGCATAACTTCTGTCTTTTGCTGTGACCGGTATATCCTGAACAAATTTTAAGGTGGCAATGCGATTTGCCCAACTGTTGTAGGGGGCAACAAGACCCTTTTTAACAGATTGGGGCAACCGGGTTTCCGGGGCAAGATACAGGGCCCCCCGGGCAAATATGTTGGCACCTAAAACAGCAGGCACGGCAAAGGGTGAAAGATATTTAACAGCCCAAAGCGCTGCCGGAAAGCGTTTGGATGCCGGCAGAAAAAAGCCCGAGGTGTTGGTGATTACAATTTTGTCCACACGATCCAGGTTGTCCAGGGCCCAGGCAAGCCCGATCATCCCGCCCCAGTCATGCACGATCAACGAGATTTTTTCATTAATATCCAGATGGCGGATAAGGGCATCCAGGTCTGCCACCCTTTGATCCAGGGTGTAATCATACTCTTTTGCCGACGGTTTGTCTGAAAAACCGCACCCAATATGATCTGGTACAATTGTCCTGAAACCATGGGACAGGCCCGTGATCAGATGACGGAAATAAAAGGACCAGGTGGGGTTGCCGTGGACCATGAGCACAGGCCCGCCTTTGCCCTGATCCACATAATGCATTTGGTTCCCGTTGATCCAGGCATAATGGGATTCAAAGGGATAAAGGTCTTCAAACCCTTTGGTGGACGTCACCTGCCCGTTGATTATTCTTGTTACCATTCCACCCCCAGAAAATAGCAGTTAAGTCCGGACCCCACCCCTAAAAAGGCCACAAAATCCCCGGGAACAAGAAATCCGCGTTCGTCGGCAATGGCCGCGGAAATGGGCAGGGACACGGATCCCACGTTGCCCAGAAAAGGAAAGGTGGTAAAATCCTTTTTCCGGTCAATTTTCATGGCAGAGTAAAATTTATGGTGATGCCCCTCCCCCACCTGGTGGGCAACGAATTTATCCGGCTTATCCGGGGGAAGATTGAACGCTTCGCGGAATAATTTATAGGTTTCCATGGCCAGCTCTGTGCCGTGGTCAAGCACTTTCTGGGCATTGGTGCGCATGATCACCCTTGAATCCGTGGGCATGCCCTGATGTTCAAATCCCCAATAACAAAGTGCCCAGTGACGGATGGTGTTATTCACCACCCCGCCTTTGACGGCATGGCGCTGGGTTTGGGGCCTGCCCAGGGTTCCGTCGGTGAGCAGAATTGCTGCGGCCCCGGAGCCGCCGGTCATGGTGGCCACGGCCTCTCTGTAAAATTCAATGCTCTTGTGGATGTTGATCTCTTCAATGGTGGCGTCCACAATCTGCCGGGCAGACTCGCAGGAGACCACAAGTCCGGCTTTAATATGCCCGAGCTGGATCT
>NZ_JBFXHE010000245.1:0-6671 GCF_050177295.1 Desulfobacter sp. | reverse complement strand
GGGGCTGCTGCCGTGTATCTGGAAGAGTTTGCCCCAAAAAACAGGTGGACGGATATCATTGAGGTGAACATCAACAACCTGGCTGCCGTGCCATCCATTGTGTTTGGGCTTCTGGGCCTGGCCGTATTTTTAAATTTTTTCGGCCTGCCCAGATCTGTCCCGCTTGTGGGGGGGCTTGTTTTAACCCTGATGACGCTGCCCACTATTATTATTGCCAGCAGGTCCGCACTTAAGGCGGTGCCGTCTTCCATTCGTGAGGCATGTCTTGGTATTGGTGCATCCAAAGTCCAAATGGTGGCGCATCATGTCCTGCCCCAGGCCCTGCCGGGCATGCTCACCGGCACGATTATCGGCATGTCCCAGGCCCTTGGGGAAACCGCGCCGCTTTTGATGATCGGTATGGTGGCCTTTATTGTGGATATTCCTGCCGGATTCACAGATCCTTCCACGGTGCTGCCCGTACAGATCTACCTGTGGGCAGACAGTCCGGAAAGGGCGTTTCTGGAAAAAACCTCAGCTGCGATCATGGTGCTTCTGATTTTTTTGATGGCTATGAATGGTGCAGCTGTCTTTTTAAGAAAAAGATTTGAAAAAAGACATTAAGTCGCAGATTTTATTTATCTTTTTATAGAATGCATGTTTCAGGAGTTTACCCATGAAAAAACTGATTGTCACTTCGATTGCCTTCGTGTATGTGGTGATTTTGGGGATTTCCCAGGCCAGGGCCGGTGCAGCAAGGGACTATATCTCCATTGTCGGATCCTCAACGGTTTATCCTTTTGCCACAGTTGTTGCTGAAAATTTTGGAAAAAAAACCCGCTTTAAAACCCCGAAGATTGAATCCACTGGATCCGGCGGCGGCCATAAGCTTTTTAGCGCCGGTATTGGTGTAGAGCATCCGGATATTACCAACTCTTCTGCCCGGATTACAAGAAGTCAGCTGGAAAAAGACTTCAAAAATGGTGTAAAAGAAGTCGTTGAGGTGAAAATTGGCTATGACGGCATTGTTGTGGCAAATTCCAGGCAGACCCTGGTGTTCAGGCTGGCCAGAAAAGATTTGTTTCTCGGTCTGGCAAAGCAGGTGCCTGTGACAGGGGATAAGGGCGCTTTGCAGCCAAACCCATATAAAACCTGGAAGCAAGTAAATCCATCACTTCCTGATGCCAAAATTGAGGTGTTTGGGCCGCCGCCCACCTCCGGTACCCGGGATGCATTTGTGGAACTGGCCATGGAAGGCGGGGCAAATGCGTTTGCATGGATAGCGAAATTGAAAAAAACGGATAAAAAAAGATACAAGGTGATCTGTCATACCCTCCGGGAAGACGGGGCCTTTATTGAGGCCGGAGAAAATGACAACCTGATTGTGGACAAGTTGAACAAGTCTCCTGAAGCCTTAGGCATTTTTGGTTTTTCTTTCCTGGACCAGAACACCGATAAGATCCAGGGCTCTTTCATCGACGGTGTGCAACCGACATTTGAGGCCATTTCCGCCGGGTCCTATCCCGTGTCCCGTCCCCTGTATTTTTATATTAAAAAGGCCCATGTCAACACCATCCCCGGTATGAGGGAATATCTGGCCGAGTTCACCAGTGAAACTGCCTGGGGTGATGAGGGGTACCTGACGACTAAAGGGTTGATCCCCATGCCTGCGGAAGAACGGCAGCATTATAGAAAAGTCGTTGAAGAACTTACCCCCTTAACGTTGGAAGATCTCAATTAAGGATAAATAAAAACGAAAATGAATCAGGAACAAACAATCGGTCATCTGCCGAGAAGGCCTGGGCGGCGTCCGCTGGTTGATCGGACAGAGCGGGAAACCGTGGGGCAGACGACGGTTGAAAACCCCAGGATGAGCTGCCAGAATGTGGCTGTTTATTACGACTCAAAAAAAGCCATCAGCAATATTTCCCTGGATATCGGCCGCAACGAAGTGATTGCCATGATCGGGCCTTCCGGGTGCGGTAAATCCACTTTTCTGCGCTGCCTGAACCGGATGAACGATACCATTGAAGGATGTCTTGTGACCGGACAGATCCTCATGGACGGAAAAAATATATATGACAGCGACGTGGATGTGGTGCCGTTAAGGGCCCAGGTGGGCATGGTTTTCCAGAAGCCCAATCCCTTTCCCAAATCCATTTATGACAACATTGCCTATGGCGCAAGAATCCACGGCCTTGTCCAGAACCGGGACGAGACCGACGAACTGGTTGTGGGCTCTTTAAAAAGGGCTGGTCTGTGGAGCGAAGTCAAGGACCGGCTGGAAATGCCGGGCACCAGTCTGTCCGGTGGTCAGCAGCAGCGTTTGTGCATTGCAAGGACCATTGCGGTGAACCCGGAGGTGATTCTCATGGATGAACCCTGTTCCTCTCTGGACCCCATTGCCACGGCCATTATCGAGGAACTCATTGATGAACTCAAACAGGATTACACCATTGCCATCGTAACCCACTCCATGCAGCAGGCATCCCGGATTTCCCAGCGCACAGCCTATTTCCACCAGGGAGATCTCATTGAAACCGGACCCACGGACCAGATATTTTTAAATCCCCTGCACCAGCTCACCGAGGATTATATCACCGGGCGGTTCGGATAGCGGCGGTTCATACCCCATTTTATCCGGGATTACCTATGGACAAAAGTCATGAAGAACTCCGGGTTGACAAAGAATGAATTCACTCATGTAATTGGCGACGGTGGTTACCTTGTGGCTGAAGAGCGGTGCCTGATGACAATCGGTGGTGAAGTCGCCTGCAATGTAGCTGTTGCCGATTCTGCGCGAACCGATGGTGGCCAAATCGGATCCGGCAATGCCACAGGCTGAAACCACGGGCTTTTTGTCGGCAAAGGTTTCGATGAGCATTTTTTTATCGACTTGGCGGTCAAAGCCCTCAACGATAAGGTCGCAGTCTAAAAACAGTTCAGCGCAGTTTTGCGCGTCAATACGCTGAACCTGCGCCTCAAGGTGTACCTTGGGATTAATGCGGTGCAAGTTGATCTTAAGTGCCTCGACCTTGAACAGGCCGATCTGGTCGGCAAAATAAAACTGGCGGTTGAGGTTACCGGGTTCTACCCGGTCGAAATCAACCAGTTTGAGTTGTGTGACGCCGCTTCGAACCAGGTTAAGGGCCACGTTGGAGCCGATACCGCCGACCCCGGCAATACCGATTTTCATCAGATGCAGTCCCAGTCTTTGTAAATCGGCTGGTAGCCATGGGCGATAATCGCATCAGCCACCTCCTTCACGCTGCGGGCATCGGTAATTTCGAATTGCGGTGTCTGGCCGTCCGGTATCTCGGTGTATCCACCTACACCGGTGCTTGATCCAGCAGAGTAACGCGTGGCACCCAAGGGGAGAATGCGGTCGCGAAAGGTCGCGTTTTCACGGGTGGAGATGGTCAGTCCCGAACGTGGCAGGAAGATGCGCAACGCGGTCATGAACTGAACAAAGGTTTTGTCGTCCACCAGGTAGTCGGGTTGGAAATCGCCTTCTGCCTCGTTAAACCGGGGCAGGGAAATGGCAATCTCGGTATCGATATACTTGTTTTCAAGGTAGCGGGCATGTAACCCGGTGAAAAACATGTCCCGGCGCGGTTCACTCAGACCAAGCAGGGCCCCGAGGTTGACGACCCGCATACCGCCCTTTGCGGCCCGTTCAGGTGCGTTGAGCCGCCAGTGGTAATCCATCTTTTTGCCGGCCAGATGAACCCGTTTATAAACGCCCTGGTCATAGGTTTCCTGGAACATGGTCATGGAATCGACACCAGCCTGGTTGAGTTGGCGGTACGCCTCAACCTCAAGGGGGTAGACCTCAATCGCCACTGATGCAAAATGCGTCTTAAGCAGTTGAGCCGCATCCAGCAGATAAGACATGGGGGTCATGTGCTGGGCTTCACCCGTGAGAAAAAGTATGTGCTGCATGCCGGTTTTGGCAATGGCTCTGGCCTCAATCTCAATCTCTTCCAGGCTGAGTTTTCGGCGCAGAATCGGGTTTTTATGATTAAACCCGCAATAGGCGCAGCCGTTGTTACAGTGGTTGGAGATGTACAGCGGAATGAACATTTGGATGGTGCGTCCGAAATACTGCACGGTCAGCTGGTGGGCTTTGCGGGCCATGGCTTCTAGATGTCCGGCAGCCCGGGGGCTCAGCAGGGTCATAAAATCCATGGGGCCGGGTTTTTCCTTGGCCAGACTACGGATGATGTCTTCATCGCTCACCTGGTCAAAAAAATCGGGAACATCAAAATCACGGTATTGCTCAACTACCTCATAGAATGACATGATTTGATCCTTGATCAGAACGCTTCAAGCTCATTTATTTTTATAAGGTGGCGCTTATGCTCTAAAGTTCTGATACGCTTTAAATATGGTTAGTCGCTTTCTGTTTTTTTGTTTCTATTCTCCGTCAAGAAATCCAGTAAGCGGAGAAGAGGCGCGGGCAAGGGTGGACGCTTCGGCCATTTCAGCCAAAAAGGCAGCCCGTCCGGCTTTGACCGCGAGATCAAAGGCGCGTCCCATGGCTTCCGGGTCCCGGGACGTGGCAATGGCGGTATTCACCAGAACCGCGTCTGCTCCCATTTCCATTGCAGCCGCGGCCTGGGAAGGTTTGCCGATTCCCGCATCAACAACGATCGGCACGCTGATATTTTCAATTAACATGGCAATCAGCGGTCTGGTCTCCAGTCCCCGGTTGGTTCCGATGGGTGCGCCCAGAGGCATGACCGCTGCTGCACCGGCGTTTTCCAGACGTTTGGCCAGGGGCAGGTCCGGCAGAACATAGGGCAGAACCTGGAACCCTTCTTTGGCCAGAATTTCCGTGGCCTTCAAGGTCTCCCAGTTGTCCGGCATCAGGTATTTCATATCGGTGATAACTTCGATTTTGATGAAATCACCACAACCGGCTTCCCGGGCAATGCGGGCAATGCGTACGGCCTGTTCTGCGCTACGGGCCCCGGATGTATTCGGCAGCAGGGTCACATTTTTGGGGATATATTCAAGAATATTTTCAGACTGAGCCGTGATGTCGACCCGACGCAGGGCCACAGTGATCATCTGTGAACCGCTGGCCGCGAGCATCTTGGGAATTTGTCCATGGTTGCCGAATTTCCCGGTACCGGTCAGCAACCGGTTGCTGAATTCTTTCCCCCCCAATAAAAGTACATCGTCGTTCATAATCAGCCTCCTCCGACAAAACTGAGCATTTCCAGGCGATCGCCTTCCTGGAGTTCAGTTGTCGGCCAAAATTTCTGTTTAATGATTTGCTGGTTGAGTTCAATAACCAGGGCCCCGGCATCAAGCTTTTTCCAGGCAATGAACTGCGCCAAAGTGCAGGATTCTATGCGTTCCTTGTTTCCGTTGACAAAAATATTCATAGATAAAAATCCTAAAAAAAAGCCGCTTGCCCCCAAGGAAGGGGCAAGCGGCTTGTAAAAAAACCTAAATCCGGATTTCTCCAGGTTTATTGCTGTCTTGTCCGCTTCCCTTCGCCGGTATTATCCGGATCAGGTTCAATGGGTATTATCTCAGGCGCCGTGCGCCACCCCACGCGATGGATTAAGCTATATAAAGAATGAGAAGGTTTGTCAACCCCGGGTTGAACGCCCAACCATTATTTTAATCCGTTCCGTTTTTTTCTCACCCCGAACCGAAAAAACTCTATCACAAGCGGCATGACCGAGAGAAAAATAATGATAACCAGTACCAGAGAAAAATTTTCCTTGACCACACGCAGGTTGCCAAAAAAGTATCCTGCCAGTATGAAGAGGATCAGGCCAATTAAGATGCATCGGCGCGATCCGGTTTATCGCTTTTATCGCTGTCTCCGTATCCAAAAAAAAATGCAGTTATCTGACCACCAGAATAACTGCGCCGGTGGCGACCTGGGCGCCTTTCTGCAAACAGATCTCTTTGACCTGGCCGTCAATAGTGCTGATCAGGGGGTTTTCCATTTTCATGGCTTCCATGACTACGACCACCTGGCCAGCTTTAACCATATCTCCGACGCTGACCAGAATGTCAACAATTAATCCGGGGATGGGTGCCGTGATGGTTCCGGAGGCGAAAACGGCTGCCGGTGCCGGAGTTCGGGCTGGAGGGGGTACCGCCGACGCGGGAATGTGCCTGTCGGCTTGTTTTTCCACTTGCACCTGATAGGGGGAGCCGTTGACTGTTACCTGAGCGGTTCCATTGGTGATGGCACCGATTTCGATCTCATATTTTTTCTGTTTTATGGAAATAGCGTATTTCATTTGGGTTTCTTTGTCTTTGCATTTAGGTGTTAGAATGGCGTTTAAATGCCTGTGTCCGGTCGTTCATGATCTTCTGGCGGCCATACAGGCTCCAGGCGTTCTGATTATCCTCCGCGCCGAGTTCAGATTTTATACCGACGGGTCCGGACATCTCCAGATGAAGGGCCATGGCAACAGCGGCCACCATCTCCGGCTCCATTTCAGACGCTGCTGAGACCGGTCTCTGTGCTGGAACAGCCGGCTGCAGCTTTGTTTCCTCAACTTTGGCGGTTTTGCGCTTGCAGGCCAATTCAAAAATCTTGCCGCAGACGATCATGCCGAACATCAACACGCCCAGTACCAGGAAAACGCCGAAGAAGCGGATAAAAAGCGTTCCGATGGCATATCCCCAGAAAGAGTCGCAGGGACCGCAGATCAGCAGGA
>NZ_JBFXHE010000244.1:0-6672 GCF_050177295.1 Desulfobacter sp. | reverse complement strand
TTTGTCGAACCAGCATATGGCCAGGAACCGCCTGGCGGCGTTAACAGAATCCATCTTGTTTTTTACCCGGGGCACCCGGATGAAGTTTATCCCGATTTGCTTTGCGGCTTCCCACCGGGACTTGCCCCCGTTGCCGAGTTCTCTCACGCTGATATCGTGCGGTGCGTAGTGATACCCATAGCTGTACCCCAAATCACACATAACCTCTTTGTAATGCTCAAAGCCTTCGCCTGAATTTTCATAATAGTTGATTATATGGACCTCCCGGCCAACATCCTGGGTGAACCAAATAACCATCACATCATTCATGCCAAGGTCCCACCAGGTTTTGACCATGATCCCGGGTTGATACGGAACACAGCAAATCCGCTTTTCTTTCCGGATATTGACGAATTGTGTTATGAAATAAGCCCCTTTGACGGCAGCCTCAAAGGCTTCCTCCGGCGTTGAAGGGTTCTCCCGCTTCATGTCATCTCCGAGCAGGTTCCACTTGGCAATGTACCAATACCGCTTCTCCGGGCTCAATTCCCGGCCTATCTTCGCCTCTACTTCGGCAAAGTAGTCCATCATGTCTTTTATGATGGGTACCGGCTCTGATTGCTCGTTCTCGCCGTTGTCCCACCAGGGAAAGAAGTGGAACTTGAATTCTTGTGAAGTTGGCTTTATACCTTCCTGGTCCAGCTTTTGGGCATCCTGGCAAAAATCAAAAAAATACCCGGACCGGCCCTCTGCCGTGGATTCAACGAACATCAAGGCGCTTTTTGTTTGGGTGTGCACAGCTTCAAAGGCACCTGTTACAATTTCCCGGGCCTTTTCCGGGTAACGGGCGCATATCTTCCCGAACTCGGACACATGGAGCAGTTGCAGGGTGCCGGACCGCATGGATGTTCCAACAGAGATTATGGAATTGTTATCGAACTCAATCTCGGTCTTTGAAAGGGTTTTGGCCTTGAACCCGGCCTTAAGAATTTCCGGAAGATTATTGTAAGGATAAAGGATTTTGCGACGAAAGATTTTGGAAACATCTTCCCGGTTGTGGGCGATGATACCGGCCTCGACATCAGAATTCCACAAGCATCGATCCAGAAAGAAGATATCAATGAAGGTCGTGAACCCAAGCTGCCTGGCCTTAAGGATTAGGTTCATGTACCACATGTTCCAATAAAGCCGGGCTTGTTCATGGTTGGGTTTGAAAAGAATCCGCTTGCCGTGCCTGTCGATGATGTAATACAGGTTGTTCAGCCGCCACCACGGATCTGACAGAAGCTTTTTCAATCCGTCTAAATCTTCTATTTTATCAAGGTGATGGGGCTCGGCTTTATCGACAACATCAAGGCGCGGGTCATCATCGTCAAGGGCCCCCAGACCCGCTTCCTGCTCATCTTCTGTCTCTGCCCAGGGATCAATCATCCTTGCCTTTATCCCCCGGCAACCCCAAGCTTGAACCATCAACCTCTGAACGGATAGCACGGACGAACTGTTCTGCTGTCATCAATCCTTCGTTCTGCTGCTTGTGGTCTTTTTCATATAGGCCAAGGACCTTGGAGAGGGATTCCCTGGCGGCATCTCCCTTATCCCACTCAACTTCGATGATATTTTGCTCCACCTCGGTTTTATTCCCGGTATCCTCATCCACGACGGTTTTGGGCTTAAGACTTCTGACTTTAATTTTGGTGACACAGGCGGCAACATCCCGGGGCAACCGGTGGAGAGGAATCAACTTGCCGGTTTCTGGGTCCAGCAACTGCCTGGGATCAAAAAACGCTCGTCTGGCATAAGACTGCAGCACCTTTTCCGGTGTAATTTCAAGCTTGGCGGCCATTTCTGCCTTCCGAGCATCCAAATAGGCTTGAATCTTAGGGTTTCTTAAAAGGTGGTAAGAGGAAACACCGGCTATGTTATCGTTTTTTACGTGGGGATATGCAGTTTTATAGGCAAGGGTTCCATTGCCATGAATGAGCCATTCCTCGCAAAACTTAATCCGATTCTCAGTAAGCTTTTCACCCGGCATGCAAAACCCTCGCTTCCCCTCTCTCCGCAGCCTCTATCAACAAACGCGCGCGCTTCTGATGCTTTGCTTTCCTGGCGTTTCGTGATGCTAAAATTATCTTCCTGACTTTTACGGGATTAAGACCCAGATACACACAAACACTGATAAAGCTTGATGTATCAGATCGAGTCGATGTCACCCATGCAATGGCTTTACGCTGTATCACATCACGAGTCCCGGGCTTGTCGCTGTCAGGATCAATAATATCCTCATACGCCTGTATCAGCGCAGCCGCCCATAATCTCCGCAGGGAGCCCCCCGGAATAATATACAAGCCCATGATGCAACCCCTTAAAAAATAAAATCCCGTCGCATAATACCGTTACGACGGGGTCGAAAACATCCTAATTCTTCAAGCAATCTGTTTTCGTGTCCAATGAGAGCCGCAATCTCATCCCGGTGCCGCAAAACCACATTGCTGCCGACCTCTGCCGCCTGGTGGACAACCTCTTCATCCGTTAAGTGCGCATGCGCACCTTTGCCGCGCACTAAATTTTCGCGCACCCTGGTTTTCACCCTGTCAGCCAGGTTTTTCTTCCACCCCTTGAGCCCGGCCTGCTTACGGATAACGGCCTCGCTGACCGTTTGTTTCCACGTTTTGGAATCTTTATGGACATCCCCGTACTAAGCCACAATCTCATAGTTGGACAGCGCACCGACGCGATACAGCGGCTCTATATAATCCCAGTTTATGAGTTTGCGTTTTGCCATCCGGATCCCCTATATTGCAGAGATATTTGTCCTGAGTAGCTTAACGGATAGCCTGGCAGCGGTGATCACAGGCTCATATTGTTCCATAACGTCCAGTGCATCGATGACAACCAAAATCGTATCCGCACAATCCACAATAATTCCCAATGCATTTTTTCCGGATTCAGAATCCAAATCAGCATTTTCAAGGACCTGCACTGCCTCCAAATATACACGCTCTGCCTCAGCAAGGTTTCTCATCGCGTCTTCCGAAATCATAGCTGAGACATCCGGGTCCGTTACGATCAGCTTAATATTGGTGTAGATTGCGTTGGTGCGGTTGATGATGGTTGTTTTATTATCCGTGCAGGACTGGATCAGGGCTATCAATCCCAGGGCTGCGGCAAACATTGCTGCGGTTCTATTCATCATTTCTCTCTCTTTTTAAAATAGTTGCCTTTTGCTGTCTGGTAAGCCCGGACAGCGATATACATGACGGTTCTTTTTAGCCATCCGACACCGTTGGCGGACATGGCTTCCAGGAATATTTTATCTGTGTGGGGTTGATCATTGCTGGTAACACACAAATAATCATGCAACACTGACGGCTCTGCATGATTCCCGGCTGCTGGCGGACAAAACCGCCAAAAGAATCGTGGCACAGACGCAAAATCAGTTTCAAACCCAGCTGGAACAATAATTTTCTCAGACCCATCAAATACAAGAGGTGCCAGAAGCTGCCATGCATTCGGGCCTATTTTTTCGACTCTCAATGGCGACTTAAACATTTTTCACCATCCTGATAAGCGTGTTCGCACGGCCCTGTGTTTGAGCGTACCATGCAGAATCTTTCATCTGCCTTCTCATCTCCGGCCAGTCCTTATTTTCGACAGCCCGGATCATCATGCGGAATCCACGGAAACGTTTCGGCCCAAGCTGGAATCGCATATCAACAAGGACATATTGGATGTTTTCCGGTAACAGGTAGAAGTCCGGAAACATGCCTCGAAGATCATCAACGCAGGCATCAATATCATTTCCGAGCATCATCATGGCCTCGTCTTCGGATATGCCAACATCTTCAATGTTCCTGCCAACTCCTATAGTGAGTTTCCCGGCAGTACAACGGTATGGTTTGAGGCGTAACCCCTCATGATTTATCAACTGTTTTTTAATTTCTGTAATATTCATTTTCACTCCTCATCCCTGTCCCCAGCCCGACGTCCACCCAGCATAACGCTATGGCGTTCAAGTATCTTTTCATGGCGATCAGTACGGATGTACAATTCCTTAATTTCTGCCGATGTCGATACCTTATCCGCGTACGTAATTGGCAACTTCTCTCTCAATTCAGATTGGCGACCCGCGAACATTTCTATTTTTTTGGTGATATCATCCAATTGTCGCTTAGCCATCCACCCAACAACCACGACCAGAACACTAATCAATCCAAACCCGATAGTGATTAGCACAGACTCTGGTGTCCAAGCAGGAGAAACCCCGGGTGCCTGCACCTGGGCTTGGGGGATGGTGGCGGCAAGGAGGATTAATGGCATACCACCACCTCTTGGAAATGGGTTAGGCCGAAAGCCAGGCGGGAGAGATCAGGCACCCGGGGGGAATTAATCATTTATCCATCCTCAAAATCTCCGTGTTTAACCGCGTATAAAACCGCGCACATAAAAACTTACAGACGTTGTGATTTTGAGGGGGATTTATTTGTGCGTCAAACGGGTTTGAGACGTACTGAGGGGTTGTTTTTATACCCTTTTGGGGTAAATTTGATACCCTTTTGACGCATCTGAAAATTATTTTATTGAGGGTTCTTCTCCAGCCATCGATCCAAGGCGACCGGAAGGGCAACGACCTTCCTCCCGATACGTTTTACCGGCAAACCCTTGTGTTTTTCGTAATTCTGCACGGTTTTAACGGCAAGATCCCCGCAATACTCAGCAATCGCCTTCCAACCATTCAGCCATCCGGATCGATCTTTTACCATTGGAACTCCCTTACACAAAAAACCTCTCACACTGATAAGCGATCAAGGCGGCCTCGGCCCTGTTGTGGTCCATGGCCCGGGAAAAGTATTTATCCTCGACATCCGGGTGTTTGTTGCTGCCGTGTTCATTAAAACGGGATATCATCATCTTTGCGTGTATCTGATTTCCGGGTCTCGGCCAAGGTGCCCGATGAGCATGATCTTGTTCAATCCTGCCATAAAAAAGTCCTTTCCGTCATTGCCTGGTCCTTTCTTCCAGAATCTTACCTGCGACAGAGTTTCCCGCCTCGAATAAAACTTTTAGCTGGTCGTCAGGAAGACGGTTTAAAAATTCAATAGCCTCTCTCTTTTCCGCTTCTCTGGATACAGACACTGACGGGTCTCCACCTCCTTTGCCGCTTCTACTCCTGTCCTGTGCGCTGCTGAGCCAGTACACCAAGCTATGCCGGATGCCCTTAGCTGTTTTTCGCTTCTTTGGGTTCGACAAAGCCCATTCCCGGTATTGCTTTAGTTCGTAACGCACATCAATGCATGGATATGTATCTTGCCAACTGTCAAGGTCTTCCTGGGAAACTGGATATTCACCTGCAGATTTGACCAATGGGATGCTGATAACTGGATTTTGTTTTGAAACATCAGGATTTGAGTTTTGAGTTACTTCCGGCTCAGAGCAAATTTTTTGCTCTGAGCAATAAGTATCTCTTTCTCTTTCTGTCTCTGTCTCTGTCTCTGTCTCTGGTGAGTCATGTTGGCGTCGTGTTGGCGTCAAGCTGGCGTCAGGCTGACAACCGTCTTCACAAATAAATCCTAACTCTATGAATTTATTAATATCTGGATCGTTATCCAGGTAACATAACTTTCTGATGATCACAGGTGAGGCCGGAATGGTCCCATTGTTGTCTGCCGCAAGTAACCAGATAGCCACAAGCTGTCCTCTTTCAGCGTCTGAAAGGCTCACCCATTCAGGGTTTCGCATCACACACCGGTGGATTTTTATCCATGGCGGCTGGCCCCGATCCTTGCGGTATGACTGCCATTTTTCCCAATTTCTGATTTTTAGGTATTCAGTCTTCATGTTTGTCATCTTTTGCCGTCACCATGTCATTATGTTTGCATGTCCATGTCATAGCTATGTCATGGCCGCGCCATGCTTTTGTCGCCTTGACGCCACTATGACGCCATACCGACGTCAGGATTACGTTCTTCGAGAAAAAGTTCCCCGCCAACCAGCAAAATATCCGCAATGCGTGGTTTCCAAATCATAAGCTTACCACCCCGCTTTTTCTTGACCTTACGCCATCCCCATAACTCCAACCTGGTCCCTGGTTGACTGAGCCATGCCATGGTATTCCCTGCATAGTCTTCGGTGATTTTGCGGACATGAGGCATCCAGTCAGCCCCGCACACCTGAACACCAACCACGCCGTTGTCCAGGGCAATCATATCGATAATGTTAAACAAGTCTTCCTTACAACCGTTAGGCCATTTACGGCTTGGTGGAAAATTCCGCTCTACGATCCAGTGAGGAATTCCTTGATCTTTTAATATGGCTTTGGTTCGTTGCACGGGAGATGACATCAATTAACTCCTTCAAAAAAAACTAATATTTGGCAAGCTCTGGGAACTTTTCTATGCCCCATATTCCGTCCGTGAAGTTCCGTGCTACAATTTCAACCCCATCGAATTCGTTGTTAGCTGCGGTAATAGCTTTATTTTTCGCCTTTGGTCCGTTTTCAGCCTCAAGTTCTACTGTGAAGGTCGCTTTTAGAGACAATGCGTCCTCTTTCACATACGCCAACCAGCCTCGTTTACAGCTCGGTTCCCGAAACAAAAAAACCTTATACCTTTTCAAAACACCTCCTTTGCGTAAGTTGGAATTCCGGTCAACTTCTGAATTTCTTCAACAAAAAACCCGGGGTCTCCATTCTGCCTG
>NZ_JBFXHE010000243.1:0-6684 GCF_050177295.1 Desulfobacter sp. | reverse complement strand
TACCCATTGAAACCCAGCTGGCGGCTGCTCGGGATATGCCAGCACCCGGCACTGGCCAGACCCTGGCCCAGGTACGCCGGCATGCGGTCAATGCCTGTGAAATCTCCTACCTGACCAGTCTGCTGGAAGAAACGAACGGCCGAATACGCGAGACGGCAAAGAAAGCAGGGATTACTACCCGGCAGCTAAACCGCCTGCTGACCCGGCACGGGCTGGATAAAAAACAATTCAAACTCCCGAAAGACGAATGATATCTCAATAACAGTTATGGCTGATCTGGTTTCTCAACATTTTTTTGTTGATAGTATCGGTCTTTTTCGCTGTAAATGCAGCCACAATACTGTTGGCGGTACATACCCAAGGCCTTTGACCTCTCTATCCCCTGTTTCCAGCCTTGGCGAAAATCATCATAAATGAATTTAAGGCCGTATTGTTTTGCTAGGCCCTGACCGATTTCCGTGATCAGGGCATGATTCTGGAATTTTGAATAGAGCAGGGTGGTGGAAAACCCGTCAAATTTTCCTTTTTTGGCAACCAGGGCACTGGCTTTCAGACGTGCGTGGTAGCAGTACCTGCACCGGTTTGTTTCCCTGAAGGTGACGGCACGCAAAAATTCTTCAAGCTCATAACCCTTTTGCCAGACCATTTTCAGATTCATCTGATCCGCATAATCACGCAGTGTTTCCTCACGCTTCATACATTCGGTAAATGGATGAATATTATGCCGGTAAAAATACCCCATAACCTCCATGTCCATGCTTCTTAAGGTTTCAAGGGGATAGATGGTGCAGGGGCCGCAGCAGGTATGCAGAAGAATTCTCACTGCCTTGCTCCGAAAATGGCTGTGCCCACGCGCACTAAAGTCGCCCCTTCTTCAACGGCCACGGTAAAATCATTGCTCATGCCCATGGATAAATGGGTCATGGCCGTATTGGGAAGGTTGAGCCGTTCTATCTCTTTACTGATCTGTTTAAGCCTTTTGAAATAAATTCTTGCATCTTCAGGGTCATCGAAAAAAGGTGGCATGCACATAAGTCCTGAAACATGCAGGTTGTCAAACCGGCAGGTCTGTTTGGCAATATCTACAACTTCGCTTTCTTGTGCACCGGATTTGGTCGCTTCCCGGGAAATATTTACCTGGAGCAGAATTTTCTGAATTTTTCCGATTTTTTGGGCCTGGCGGTTGATCTCTTGGGCAAGCTTTACCGTATCCACGGTATGAATCAGGTCAAAATACTTTACCGCGAATTTGGCTTTGTTGGATTGAAGATGCCCGATAAAATGCCACGTCGCTGATTTTCTGCCAAGAAGATCAATCTTTTCCATTGCTTCCTGGATATAATTTTCTCCAAAATCCCTGTGACCGGCATCAATGGCCTCCTGGATCATTTCAGGCGGTTTTCTTTTGCTTACCGCAATCAGGGTAACCCGGGATGCATCCTGTCCGCTTTTTTGGGCGGCAGCGCGTATATCATCATGAATTTTTTTTATATTGGATTGAATCTGCATTGTTATTTTGCTTCCTTAAAACTGATTGCCCCCAAAGATGCCAGTGCATCAATAAGTTCACACACGGGCAGGCCGACAACGTTGGTATAAGACCCGGATATCTCCTTAACCAGAAAGGCCCCAATTCCCTGTATCCCATAGCCTCCGGCCTTGTCATAAGGTTCACCTGTGTCTGCATACCAGTTGATTTCATCGTTGGACAACGCTTTAAACCTCACCCGGGTGTTTACAACCCGTGTAACCAGATCGTCTGAGTTTGGTCTTGTGATGGTGAAAGCGGTAAATACACTGTGTTCTCTGTTGCTGAGCTGGGTTAACATGGTTACGGCCTGCCGGTGCCCGGCGGGTTTGCCTAAAATGGTATTGCCAACCGCCACAATCGTGTCCGCCCCGATGGTCCAGGCATCAGGATAATGTCCGGCCACGGCTTGGGCCTTGGTTTTAGACAATAGACAAACATAGTTTTCGGGTGGCATTCCCGGATCAACTTTAGATTCGTCAATATCAGCGACATGAATTTTAAAATCTATGCCTGCCTGGGTCATAAGCTCTTTTCTGCGTGGTGAACCTGAGGCCAGAATAATGCTCTCTTTGTTTATCGTTTTCATGACCCCTTATGTATCATAATTCATGCGTTACGAACAGATTTGCCGTATTTTAAACCCACGCCCGTTGCCGGGTAATCTGGAAAAAAAGTGTCTAAAATCAGCTTTTTTGAAATATAACATAATAAATTCATGGTAAAAATTACCTGTTTCATACTATAATTTTTAAAAATTTAATCATCTTTTTTTTGTGGAATAAAGAGATAAATATGCAAAAGTTTTTAATCAATACAGAGGCGTTAAGCACAGATAAGGCCGTCATCCATGGTCAGGACGCAAAACATATATGCAAGGTACTCAGGCTTAAGCCCAAAGACACCATTTCCATGACCAATGGCCATGGCACTGATTTTACAGGTAGTATAGATAAGATCTCTCCTGAATGTGTTGAAATTTCCATTTTAAGTGAAAAAAAAAGCCTCACGGAATCGAATCTCGATCTGACTTTGTGTACTGCCATGCTCAAACACAACAAGATGGATGAGATCATTAAACAGATTACCCAGCTTGGAGTCACTCGCTGGATTCCTTTTTATTGTAAAAGATCCATTCCATTGTCAGGCCCAAATAAGGAAAAAAAACACATTGAGCGGTGGCAGACCATTGCCAGGGAGTCTTTGAAGCAATGCAGAAGATCCTGCCTTGTTGAAATTATGCCTCCCATGGATTTTGAACAGGTCCTGTCCTTTTCAAAAAGCTGTTCACACAGATTCGCTTTCTGGGAAGCATCGGACCGGCCCTTTGGCGGACCAGCTCCCGGAGAGAACAACAAAGCTGTTGTCCTGATCGGGCCGGAGGGCGGATTTGAAGAGGAAGAGGTCAGAAGTGCCGTTGAATCGGGATTTATAAGTTACTCCCTTGGACCCAGGATTTTAAGGGCAGAAACAGCAGCCGTCTGTGCCTGTGGTTTAATCCAGTATCTGCTGGGTGATATGGGAGGGTGTTTAAAACAATATTCTTAATGCTTGTATGATTTTTTGCTTGACTTGAACGGTTAAAGAACATATAAATCTGTCGTTGTTTGATGTGCCCAGGTAGCTCAGTCGGTAGAGCAGGGGACTGAAAATCCCCGTGTCAGCAGTTCAATTCTGTTCCTGGGCACCACGTTATTATAAAAGCTTTCAGCGGTTTTCGTTGAAAGCTTTTTTGATTTATACACCATGAGGATCGGGCCAGACGCTCGATTGTTTTCCGGTTTGTGGATGGCAGGAGGCATGCGAATGCTTTGCCGCAGAACATTTTATATGTTAACCATATTCTGTAAAAAAGGTGGGCCCAATGCACAGATACTGCATTGGGCCCACCTTTTTTTATCTTTCTATACTATGAGGTATACGTATTACAAAAACAGGTAACAGGAAATAAGGCCTGTTATTGACATGGTGATGGTGTACGGCAGTGCAAGCCAAACCATTCGGCCATAGGAGAGTCTGATGACGGGTGCCAAGGCTGAAGTCAGTAAGAACAGGAAAGCTGCCTGACCATTTGGCGTTGCCACACTCGGGATGTTTGTTCCGGTATTGATTGCAACGGCCAGGTTGTCAAAATGATGGATAACTTCGTGTGCTTTGGCAGCAGCGTCTGCCGGAAGGGCAGCCAGCACGTCAGCCCGGACAAGTTCCGGGTTGGTAAGTTTGTCCATCAGTTCCTGTCCGGTCATACCAATATCGGGGATCTGTGCAAGCACATTGACAAAATGCATCTTTGTTTCCGTAATATATACGGTGGCAACAAAAACATTGTCAGAAATCGATGATAATAAACCGTTTGCAATATAGTATGCCCCAAGCTGTAGATGGCCATGAAGACCGAGAACAAAATGCATGATGGGGTCGAAAAGATGTTGTTCGTGAATCACCGCAACAATGGAGAAAAAGACAATCAGCAGCGCAGTAAACGGCAGGGCTTCCGTAAATGCCTGTCCAAAATGGTGTTCGTCGGTAATTCCGTTCAGAGAGGTCAGGAAGATGATGACGGATAGTCCGATCAGACCTACCGCGGCAAGATGGAAGGCAAGGGCAAGGATCAGCCAGATACCCGCAATGGCCTGTATAACAAGTCTGACCTTGCCTTTGGTTCCTTGTTTTTCTTCCATTTTGACTGCGGTTTCCAGCAGGTGGGAACGGATGTTGCCGGGCATTTCAACGCCATAGCCGAACCAGTGCATTTTCTCCAGTCCATAACAGGTCCCAAGCCCGACAATGAGGACGGGGATGGAGACCGGTGCAACTTCGAGAAAGAAGTCAACAAAGTGCCAGCCCATCTGGTGGCCGATCAGCAGGTTCTGGGGTTCCCCAACCAGGGTACAGACACCGCCCAGAGCGGTACCCACAGCACCATGCATCATCAAGTTGCGCAAAAAACCCCGAAACTGAACCAGGTCATCCCGTTTTGCCATTTGGCATGCGTTATCGTCGGTGAGATCATGTTCGCAGGTGCTGTCTTTTCCCGAGGCATACCGGTGGTAGACATTGTAAAAACCATATGCAACCGCGATGATGACCGCTGTAACGGTCAACGCATCAAGGAAAGCGGACAGAAAAGCGCCGGCAAAACAGAAAAGCAACGCAATCACAACTTTAGACTGCACCCGCACAAGTATCCGAGTGAAGGTGAACTGCAAAAATTCCTTCATGAAATAGATGCCTGCAACCATAAACATCAGAAGAAGGATAACCTCAAAATTGGCCAGTGCTTCGTGGTAAACGGTTTCGGGTTTGGCCATACCCATGATAATGGCTTCAATCGCCAGAAGACCGCCCGAAGGTAACGGGTAGCATTTCAGTGCCATGGCCAGGGTAAAAATGAATTCTCCAATGAGTACCCAGCCTGTAATAAAAGGGCCGGCGGTAATAAGGAGAATGGGGTTGATAATTAGGAACACTATAATAGCAAGCTTGTACCATATGGGAGCATTTCCTAAAAAGTTTTTTACAAAGGCGTTGAACATGGTCGGATCCTCACAATTAGTATTAGGAACAACAGGTTATAAGTTATACATTTGTTACAGGTTATGCCTTCTAACATCCTATGTGCAAAAATTCAACAGATTATTCAACGTTGGCGCATTAATTTAGCCGGAATTTGAAGAGAGAAAGATGGTTTTGGAATTTATGAAAGCAGGGTCGGCAATCATCCTTCCGGTACTGCAGTGAAGTCGCTCTACCGGCTGTTTTTTTGAAAAGGGTTACGCCACATCCGATAAGGGGAGTTCATTACGATTTTTCCAAGTAGATGGGCTGCAGCCGGCGTGGTCATGATAAAAAACAACATAATACCGACAACCCGGGAGGTTACAGCCGTATCCGTGAAAAACAGGGCGACTGCAAGCACGATCATTCCGATACCAAAGGTGCCCGCCTTGGTCGCCGCATGGGTCCGCATGTAGATGTCCGGCATTCTGAGAACACCCAGGGCAGCCATAAGGGTAAAAAAAGTACCGGTGATAAGGCAGATGGCCATCAGAATTTCCATGGAGGCTCCTCCTTGTTTTTTTTGGATTGAATCAGCCGGGATTTCATGAATGCCACAAAAGCCACGGTGCCCACAAACATCACCAGGGCCAGTGTGATTGCGATATCAAGAAAAGCGGTTTGCCCGCTGGTAATGGTAAACACGGCAATGAAACTGATGGTAATGGACCCGATCAAGTCCAGGGCGATGAGCCGGTCTGCGTGTGTCGGGCCTATAATCAGACGAATAAATGCCAGCACAAAGCTGACCAGCAATCCGGCGAAGGTAATGGTCACAGCCATGGTCATCACATCACCCACGTGTCACCTCCAGCAGTTTTTTTTCCAGTCCGTTTTTAATCCCGGAAATGACAGCATCGTGATCCCGGGCAAACATGGCGTGCACAATAAGATGGGATTTCTCCTCTGTGATATCCAGACTGAGTGTCCCGGGGGTTAACGAGACCATATTGGCAAGCAGGGTGATCTCAACATCCGTTTTTGCATCCAAGGGAATATGAACAATGTCCGGGACACTTTTAGGGGTCGGCGTCAGTACCTCCCAGGCAACCCGTAAAACCGATATCGTCATTTCGTAATGAAAATAAAACACCAGAACAACTGAAGCCTTCAATCGTCTGAAATAAGAGTTGTCCTGACCAAAGGGGCGTGTCAGCCACAGGCAGCCCAGGCCCAGCAAAAAACCGATAACAAAATCAATGATGCCGTAGGCATTGTTGACCAGGACCCAGGCACCGGCAAATAAAAGGTTGAGGACAAAATAAATCATCATCTGTCTCCCAGTACGGCCTTGATGTAAAAAATCGGATCAAGAAGCTGAACGGCGGCGCGGTCGGCATACTGAAAAAAGGGTTCTGCAAAAAGCCCTATGATTATCGTAATCAGGGCAAAAATGGCTATGGGCACCAGATATAAATTTGTTTCTCTAAAGCTCACCGACGAGGAGGGTGTTACGTCGTTCGGTGCCGCTTCCCAAAATACCTGGTTCCATATTTTTAACATGGAGTAAACCGTGAGAACCCCGACAAAAAGGGCAGTTGCGGCCAGTATGGTGTGACCGGTTTCAAGACTTGCCCGGACAACTGCAAATTTACTCC
>NZ_JBFXHE010000242.1:0-6727 GCF_050177295.1 Desulfobacter sp. | reverse complement strand
GCAAAAGTGGTCGCGCTGGAACCTTCCGGCGGCATGGTTGAAATACTCAGGAAAAAGATGTCCGCCAGGGGTATTGGCCCGGATCAAATCCGCATCAGTCAGCAGACATGGCAGGATGTGGATGTGGAAAAAGAGGACCTGGCCGGCCAATTCGACTTGGTCTTTTCCTCCATGAGCCCTGGCGTTTGCGATCCCGGGACATTGGAAAAACTTATGCAAGCCTCCCGAAACTTCTGCTACCTGAGCACCTTTTCCGGCGGTGGCTGGCGCAGTTGCTACAACGATCTGTGGCAGCACATCACCGGCCAGGAGCTTGAATCCACGTCATGGGATTTCATCTACCCCTTCACCTATGTTTACGCCCTGGGATATCGTCCCCAGACCGATTTTAAGGTCTGGTCCCATGACCGCAAAGAGACCATTGATGAAGCGGTGGAAAATATTATCTTTTTTATCCAGGGCATGACAGAGGTCACGCCGGAAATCCGCCAAAAGTTAAAAGACCATGTAACCCGCCAGGCTGTTGACGGAATTTTTCATCAAAAGCAGACCGTTTGCCAGGGCGTGATGCTGTGGCAGGTTGTGTGACGACAAGGGCTGCCGCATTCATACGCCGTGGGCGCTTTGAAAGACTGTCAAAAAATTTTTAAAATTGCGGCAGATGATCTGGCATCATCTGCCGCAACATAAACCTTACAGTCCCTTAGTTCAGATCTCTAAAGCTCAAAGGTGGTCATGCTGACCACGAGTTCAAGGGCTTCAATTTCCTTCACCACATCAGGCGGTACCGGGGTCTCGGTTCTTAAAAAGATAATATTTCTATCTCCGTCATCCTCACGGCCCACCGTCATTCTGGCAATGTTGATGTTGTGCTCGCCCAGTTTCTGGCCGATGGAACCGATGGAACCGGGTTTGTCCACATTGTGATTATACCCAGATGGCCCTCGGGAATAACCTCTAACCGGAATTTATTAATTCTTACAATCCGGGCATCATCCTTTCCAAAGATGGTGCCTTCCAGGATATTGGTCTGGGTGTCTGTAACCACGATCATCCGGACCAGGTTCAGGAAGTTGCCTGCCTCCTGGGCCGTGGATTCAGTGATTTTGATCCCCATCTCATTGGCCAGGGAAATGGCATTTACCGAATTGACCTCATCCCTGACATATTCATTGAGCAGACCCTTGATTCCGTTAATGGTCAGGGGTTTGAGATCAAGGTCCGGAAATTTACCAATGTATTCAATGTTGACTTCGCGAACGCCTCCCTTGGTGATCTGGGCCTGCATTTTTCCCATTTTTTCCACCAGGTAAAGAAAGGGTTTAAGCTGCCTTAAGACCTCTCCGGTCACCGACGGTACATTCACGGCATTGATCACGGTGTCGTGCAGCAGATAGGCAATAATCTGGTTGGCAGCAGCCACGGAAACATTGGTCTGGGCCTCCTTGGTGGATGCGCCTAAATGGGGAGTGGCAATGACCTGATCCAGCAGGAGCAGCGGATGGTCTCCGCCCGGGGGCTCGGTGGAGAACACATCAAGGGCCGCGCCAGCCACCTTTCCTGACTGGATGGCCTCATGCAGGGCTGCTTCATTGACAATGCCGCCCCTGGCACAGTTGATGACCATAACGCCTGTCTTCATCTTTTCAAAGGCCTGGGCGTCCAGTAAATCAATGGTGGCATCCATTTTAGGAACATGGATGGTGATATAATCCGACCGGGCATAGAGTTCATCTAAACTCACATATTCAAAACCGGCTTTTTCAATATGTTCCGAAGAGATATTGGGATCGTACACAATGACGTTCATACGCATCCCTTTGGCAAGTCCGGCAACAATGGAGCCGATATTTCCGAACCCCACGACGCCCAAGGTCTTATTGAAAATTTCCCGGCCCTGGAGCAATTTTTTATCCCAGCGCCCGGCTTTCAGGGATGCGGTGCCCCGGGGGATATTCCGGGTTAAGGCCATCATCATGGCCATGGCATGCTCGGCTGTGGTCACGGTGTTGCCGCCGGGGGTGTTCATGACGGCAACCCCTTTTTTGGTGGCCGCATCAATGTCCACATTATCCAGGCCAATGCCGGCCCGGGCAATAACCTTGAGGTTGGCTGCCGCTTCAAGCAGGTCTGCGGTCACCTTGGTGGAACTCCGGATGGCCAGGGCATGGTATTGTCCGATAATTTTTTTAAGTTCTTCGGGTGAAAGCCCGGTATTGACATCGACATCTATACCTTCCTGATTTCTGAAAATATCAATGCCGGCTTCATCCATTTTATCACTGACCAGCACCTTCATTATTTGGCCTCCTTTTGAAACGCATCCATGAATTCCACCAGGGCTTTGATACCTTCCATGGTGGTGGCATTATAAATGGATGCCCGGCATCCGCCCACGGATCTGTGGCCCTTGAGACCGCCAAGACCTTTGGCTGTTGCCTCTTTGATAAATTTTTGTTCAAGTTCCTCACTGGGCAGACGGAAGGTCACGTTCATCAAAGACCTGGAATCCTGCCGGGCTGTGCCCCGGTAAAAATTGCTTGCCGCCATAAAATCGTACAAAATGCCTGCTTTTTCCTTGTTAAATGCGTCCATCTTTTCAAGGCCGCCTATCTCTTCTTCGATCCATTTGAGAACCAAATCAATGGTATATATGCCGAAACAGGGCGGGGTATTGTACATGGAATTCTTTTCTGCATAGGTGGAATATTTGAGCATGGAAGGCAGATCCGGGTTAGCCGTTTCCAGAAGGTCTTTGCGCAAAATCACCATGCAGGTGCCGGAGGGTCCTAAGTTTTTCTGGGCACCGGCATAGATCATGCCGAATTTTTCCATGGGCAGAGGACGTGAAAAAAAATCAGATGACATATCCGCAATAAGAGGAACCCCACCGGTGTCGGGGAAGTTGGCAAACTGGGTTCCCTTAATGGTGTTGTTAGAGGTGATGTGGACATATTTTGCATCTTTGCTGAAGGAAATATCTCCAGGGATATATGAAAAATCCTTGTCCTCGGAAGAGGCCACAACCACATGTTTTTTATTTTGAATTTTTGCCTCTTTAATGGCTTTGGTGGACCAGGTTCCGGTATTGACATAGTCGGCACTTTGATCCCCGGAAAGAAAATTCATGGGAATCATGGCAAACTGTAACGATGCCCCGCCTTGGATAAAAAGGACATGGTATTGGTCATCCAGGCCTAAAAGACGTTTGGCCCGCGCCACGGCATCATTGATCACATCATCAAAATAAGAAGATCTGTGACTGATTTCTGTTATGGACATGCCTGAATTGCTGAAATTCAGAAAAGATGCCTGAATTTCTTGAAGAACCGGTAGCGGCAGCGCCGCAGGTCCGGCATTGAAATTGTAAATTCTTTGGTCTGTCATTTTTTACCTTCCTTTTAGAGGTTTTCTTTATTCTCATTGTTCTTATATGTTTCATTGCCTCACAACCCAAGGCAATTTGATATCCGACCCCCTTTCATTAACGCCGTAGCAGATGAAAATCAATAGGCCAACCGCCTTTATGTAAAAATCATTTCTGCCCGGCCCGGGGATTTGCGATGGGAGCCGCCGATTTGAAAAACCTTTAATCGCTTATAGTTTGAATGAAAAAAGATTGTTATGATACGATCATCTTTTTCATCAACATAATAAATTGAAAATTGTTTGAGCAGCCCCCATGCCAGAAAGAATGCGCCGTAATGAGACCAGAAAAAATATCAATAGCCCAATGATCCCTTGCCAGTTCGTTCAGTCTTACAGACGCGCCCTGCTTGCGGGTCCTAGTGGAGCGTTTGGTTAACCAAAATATATATTTTTCGGATTATAGCTTTTAGCCAAATACCACCCCTTGGAGTGATCAACCAATATAAAAAACAGCAATTAGCAATTATCGTCACCCAGTAAATAACCCTGAAAAATGCTTTTTTAGATTTGTGCCTTAAGAAACTTTGTGCAATCGCGGCACCTGGCCAACCACCTATCAGTGACAAAGTATGCAAAGTACTTTCAGATGTACGCCATTTGCCCCGCTCAGCCGCATTTTTATCTTTAGCGTACATTAGAAATGCAACGATACTCAGAATTCCATAGAAGCAAACAACCTCAAATGATATGTGCTTTGATTCAAAGAGGTAGAATAGAATGAATGAGAAAGAACTTACTATGACTAATGAAAAGAACTTTTGCCTAAATTCTCTGCCATTATTTTTGTGTCCTTCCAATTTAATATGATACCATTTTCTAAATTTAAAATTTCCATGGCCCTAAAGCATCAGGCTCCAAAGTACGCCTGCGGCAATGGCCGAGCCGATAACGCCGGAAACATTAGGGGCCATGGCATGCATGAGCAGAAAATTTGCGGGGTCTTCCCGCTGGCCCATAATATGTACCACCCGGGCAGAGTCCGGTACAGCCGAAACACCGGCAGCACCCAGCAGGGGATTGATCTTCTTTTTCAAAAACAGGTTCATGAACTTGGCAAACAATAGTCCGCTTGCCGTTGCAATGCCAAAGGAGAGCGCACCCAGGACAAAAATTTTCACGGAGCTATGGGTGAGAAAGACATCTCCCTGGGTGGATGCCCCTACGGTAATGCCCAAAAGAATGGTGGAGATATCAATCAATGCCGTGCGTGCTGTAACAGCCAGACGCTCTGTCACCACAGCCTCTTTAAGGAGATTGCCAAAACACAGCAGTCCCAAAAGCGGCAGGGCTGCGGGCGCCAGGAAACAGCAGAGCAAAAAGACGATAACCGGGAATATTATTTTTTCACGCTTGGTGACCTGACGCTGATCTTCCATGCGGATGAGCCGTTCCTTGCGCGTGGTTAAAAGCGTCATGATGGGCGGCTGGATTACCGGCACAAGGGCCATGTAACTGTAAGCCGCAACAGCAATGGGCCCGATAAGATGCGGGGCCAGTTTGGCGGTCAGGAAAATGGCCGTGGGTCCGTCTGCCCCGCCGATGATCCCGATGGCAGCTGCCTCCTTGGGCAGAAAACCTAAAGCAAGCGCACCCAGAAAAGTGATAAAAATGCCGGCCTGGGCCGCAGCGCCCAAAAGCATGAGCACCGGCCGTGCCAGAAGCGTTGAAAAGTCAGTCATGGCACCGATGCCAAGGAATATCAAAGGCGGATAAATGCCCTGGGTTACCCCGAAATACAGGTAGTGCAGAACAGAATTATTTTCATAAATGCCAAGACCCAGCCCCTTGAAAATAGGAATGTTCCCCACGAGCATGCCAAATCCGATGGGAACCAGCAGCAACGGCTCATAATCCTTTGCAATACCCAAATATATAAAAATCACGCCAACGATGATCATGATAAGGTTTCGGTAGTCACACAGATAAAACCCGGTATTCTGAAAAAACTCTAAAAATAAAGCAGTCATTGATTTTTATTTCTTTCAATTTCCCATGGGGATCAAGTAGTTAACTGTCAGTCTTAATTAAATCAAGAAATGGTACGGATGAATCTATCCTCATCCCATCTGAAATACCCCTGTTCATCAGCACACAGAATGCCGGACTTAAGCAGGAGATTCATGTTGGCATGGGGATCGTTAAGGCCGGAAAGCTCGGCCATGCGCAAAAGCTTTGGCAAAGAAATCACATCATCCATGGTCTGGGCCAAGAGATTATACTGCCGGCACACCTGTTTTTGAGCCTCTGTGAGGTCCAGGTACGCTTTAGGGGTACCCGCCCTGGCAGCAGATTCAGATCTTGAAACGAACAGTTTTTTTATTTTCCCTGGATTATCATACAGGGCCACCAGCTTATGAAGCTGGGAGATCAGGGCGGACAAGGAGACAAGTCCTGTGAACACAATAGTGATGCCCACAACTGAAATGGCCCATCCGTTGTTGGCGTTTATGGCCTCAAGTCCATAAAGAACGCTGGCAGCGTCAACTCCATTCAAGACACACCTCGTTTTTTTTATTAATTCTTAAACTCTTAAACAACGCCTGTTTCGGCAGGATTTGAACAAAAGGGCGCTTTTTCCGCAAAGAATTGCTGCCATCCATCCATAATTGTGGCCGCAGCAGGCGTCTCATGGCTGATCAAATCAAGGATATTCAGACAGGGCACAACCCAGACAACCCCTTTTTCAAGTACTGTAATTGTGGCAGTATTTGTACGGTTCAGGCTCACCATTGACAGGCCTGCAAAATCCCCTGGCCTATTGAGCACCACCGCCCTTCCCTCTTTCATGGTCACAAGCAGGGTACCTTCTTCTATAAGGAAGAAAAACTGGGCGCAATGACCTGCCTGGGCCAAAATTTCACCAGGCATAACCCTCCACCTTGAAAATAGCGGTACAAGACTGTCAATATCCCGGGCATCAAGCCCATTAAAGATGATAGATTCTGATAAGCATGCTGCAGAGCTGTCCATACGCCTCCTTAAATTATCATTGGAGTTTGAAACAAGCTTCCTTTGAAAATAAGCATTCAAGCATATTTTATAAATTCTGTCGAGTGCAAAAAGATCTGATCCAGGTCAATCACATATAAAAAATAAGGTTTATTCGCCTTGCTTCTGAGCAAGTTTGTGAGCTAATCTCCTCCAACGAGCGATTCAAAAACGGGTTTCCGTTCAGGCACTATTTATTAAGGAGGCACACTGTTATGACGATTTATGATATCTCTCTGGAAACACTTCAAGGCAAAACCATCTCAATGGCTGATTTTAAAGGAAAGGTCTTATTGGTGGTAAACACGGC
>NZ_JBFXHE010000241.1:0-6730 GCF_050177295.1 Desulfobacter sp. | reverse complement strand
CGGAATACTGCTCTTTGATGTCTTCGATATTCTTTTCGGCTTTACCAATAAGTTGCCATTTATTTTCCGGAATAATCATATCATCAATGCAGATGGACAAACCGCCAAGTGTGGAATTCTTGTATCCGATGTCCTTAAGGCGGTCGGAAAGAATAACTGTTTCCTTCAAACCGATATTTCTGTAGGCATAATCAATGAGTTTTACAATGGATTTCTTATCCATCAGCTTGTTCACCAGGCTGAACGGCAGGGTAGAGCTTCTTTCATCCACTTTGAAAATGGTGTATTTTTCGCCAACCATCCGGACATCGGTGAACTGCCCTTGTTTAAGTCCGTAAAGCTGCTCCACCACCACGTCGGAAACATGGAAAAGATTTTTAAATTCCTTACGTGTTAAAACACCTGTTGTCCCCCGGGTCTTTTTAATTTCCTCATCCCCGTATTTATCAAGAACAGCATTAAAATCTTCACCCGACTTCAATTCAGCAAAGGCAGCTTCGGCATCCTCAAGATTTTCGGTCCGGATACGGCTCATGTTCAACAGGACATCACCGGGAATGGTTTCCCACAGAAGAATCCGGCCGGTGGTGGTATCATAAATCACATCGTCAATGCGCACCTTGATTTTGGCGTGGATATCCAGTTCTCCGGCATCAAAGGCAAAACGGACCTCGTCAATACTTGAAAAGGTGACGCCTTCACCCTGCCGGCGGGACATTGCCCGGGTCATATAATAAATACCCAATACAATATCCTGGGTGGGAACAATGATGGGCTGGCCGTTTGCCGGGGACAAAATATTGTTGGTGGAGAGCATCATGATCCTGGCTTCCAGCTGGGATTCCAGGGACAGCGGCACATGGACGGCCATCTGGTCCCCGTCAAAATCAGCGTTAAATGCGGGACACACCAGGGGATGAAGCTGAATGGCCTTGCCTTCGATCAATACCGGCTCAAATGCCTGGAACCCGAGCCGATGCAGGGTGGGCGCACGGTTAAGCATAACCGGGTATTCCTTTACCACGGCTTCAAGGGCATCCCATACTTCGGTCTCCTCGCGCTCGACCATTTTCTTGGCACTTTTAACCGTGGAGACCAGGTTTTTCTGCTCAAGGTAATTGTAAATAAACGGTTTGAACAGTTCCAAAGCCATTTTCTTGGGAATGCCGCACTGGTGGAGCCGCAGCTCAGACCCCACGGTAATAACGGTACGGCCGGAATAATCCACACGTTTACCTAAAAGGTTCTGGCGGAAACGCCCTTGTTTGCCTTTAAGTGTATCAGACAGGGATTTCAACGGACGTTTGTTGGTACCTGTGACCACCCGGCCATGGCGGCCATTGTCAAAAAGCACATCCACAGCTTCCTGGAGCATCCGCTTCTCGTTTCGGACAATAATATCCGGCGCATTGAGATCAACCAGACGTTTAAGACGGTTATTGCGGTTGAGCACCCGGCGATACAGATCATTGAGATCGGACGTGGCAAACCTGCCGCCTTCAAGGGGGACAAGGGGGCGCAGATCCGGCGGCAGAATGGGGCAGGCTGTCAGGATCATCCGGGAAGGCTCTATACCTGAGGTCAAAAAGGCATCAACTACCTTCATGCGCTTGGCCATTTTCTGCTGCTTTGCCATGGACTTGGTCAAGCCGATCTCTTCGGTCAGTTCGTCATGAACCGCCTGAAGGTCAATCTCATTAAGGAGGATTAAGATAGCCTCGGCGCCGATCCCCGCATGAAAGCCCTCTTCACCAAATGCTTCAACAGCCTCATAATACTGGTCATCGGAGAGCAGCTGCATCTTTTTCAACCCGGTACTCTTGGGGTCGATTATAATATATGAATCAAAGTAGAGAACCTTTTCCAGATTCTTCAAAGTGATATCCAGAACATTACCGATCTTGGAAGGCAGGCTTTTAAGAAACCAGATATGGGATACAGGAGAGGCCAGTTCAATATGCGCCATACGCTCGCGTCTGACCTTGGACTGAATAACCTCAACCCCGCATTTTTCACACACCACACCCCGGTGCTTCATGCGTTTGTATTTACCGCAATTGCACTCGTAATCCTTGGTCGGTCCAAATACCTTGGCACAGAAAAGACCGTCACGTTCGGGCTTAAACGTTCTGTAGTTGATGGTCTCGGGTTTTTTTATTTCGCCGTAAGACCATTCCCGAATCTGGTCTGAGGATGCAAGGCTGATCTGAACGCCCTGGTAACTTTGGGGATCCTTGGGTTTTGCGAAGAAATCATATATATTATCCAATGTCTTCTCCTTATTTGCTGCCTTCTATAAGATTCATATCCAGCCCCAGAGCATTGAGCTCTTTAATCAGAACCCTGAAAGATTCAGGCATTCCAGGTTCCAGGACATTCTGGCCTTTAACAATTTTTTCATACATACGGGTCCGGCCGGTCATGTCATCGGATTTCACCGTAAGAAATTCCTGGAGCGCATGGGCAGCACCATAGGCTTCCATGGCCCAGACCTCCATCTCCCCGAGACGCTGGCCCCCGAACTGGGCCTTGCCGCCAAGGGGCTGCTGGGTGACGAGGGAATACGGTCCAATGGACCGTGCATGCAGCTTGTCATCAACCAGATGATGAAGCTTGAGCATATACAGGGTTCCCACAGTAACCGGTTTATCAAAGGGTCTTCCTGTACGCCCGTCATAAAGGATTGACTGCCCTGAGGGGTCACTTTCCGACATGCCAATCAATTCCTTGATCTCTTCCTCTGTGGCACCGTCAAATACCGGAGTGGCGGTATGCACCCCGTTTTTATACCGAGAGACGAATTCTATAAATTTTTCATCATCCATGGCATCAATATCCCGGACAATGACATCATCCACCTGCCCTTCCCTTTGTTTACGGGTCAAAGCGAATATCTGTTTGGCCTTGTCCCGCAATGCGTCCAGCCGTTTTTCCTCCAGCATCTCATCAATCTGCTGGCCCAGGGCATAAGCGGCCCGGCCCAAATGGATCTCAAGAATCTGGCCCACATTCATACGGGAAGGCACGCCCAGGGGGTTAAGCACCATGTCAACGGGCCGCCCGTCTGCAAAATAAGGCAGGTCCTCGACCCGGAGAATCCTTGAAACAACACCCTTGTTCCCGTGGCGGCCGGCCATTTTATCCCCCACGGAAAGCACCCGTAGCATGGCCACAGAAATTTTAATGAGCTTGAGAACTCCCGGAGGAAGGTCGTCACCCTTTTCAAATCTGGAGACCTGACGGTTGAAATGCTCCCTGGCCTTTTTTATCTGATCCTGGGCTTGTTCAAGGATGACCTGAACCTTTTCTGTTAATACCGCATCCTCAACAGTAACATTTACCAGTACGGATACAGGTATTTTTTCAAAAAGACCAGGGATCACTTTTGTTCCGGCCTTAACCAGTACCTTGCCGTTACGTTCCAGGTCATTGAGCAATGCATGGCCGTCAAGTACGGATTCAACTCTCTCCCGGCCGACACCGGAAATAATTTTTATTTCATCATCCCGGTCTTTTTCAAAACGCTCGATCTCTTCGTCTTCGATCTGGCGTGTCCTTTCATCTTTGGGCAGACCGCGCCGTGAAAAGACCTTGGCATCAATCACTTTTCCATTAACACCCGGAGGCACACAAAGTGACGTATCCTTTACGTCACCGGCTTTCTCACCAAAAATGGCGCGCAGCAGCTTTTCTTCCGGAGAGAGCTGGGTTTCGCCCTTGGGCGTGATTTTACCCACCAAAATATCACCGGGTTTGACCTCGGCTCCCAGGCGGATAATGCCGCTGTCATCCAGATTCTTCAAGGCGTCTTCACCTACGTTGGGAATGTCCCTGGTGATCTCTTCCTTGCCAAGCTTGGTGTCCCTGGCCAGGACCTCAAATTCCTCAACATGAACAGAGGTGTACACCCCATCCTTGACCAGGCGCTCGGATACCAGGATGGAATCCTCATAATTGTAACCATCCCAGGGCATGAAGGCTACGGTCACATTTTTTCCAAGCGCCAGTTCTCCCAGTTCCGTGGACGGACCATCGGCAATGACCTGCCCCTTTTTAACCCGCTCGTTTTTCTTCACAATGGGTCTGTGGTTAAAGCAGGTATTCTGGTTGGAACGGACAAATTTGGTACAATTATAGATGGATACAGCTTTATTAAATTTTGAACCATCATTGTCATCATTTTTAACAACAATACGCTTTGAATCCACATCAACCACCACCCCGTCCCACTCAGCAACAATGGTAACCCCGGAATCCCTGGCGACAACCGCTTCCATGCCGGTACCCACTAACGGGGCTTCACTGCGGATCAAGGGCACTGCCTGGCGCTGCATGTTGGAACCCATTAGCGCCCTGTTGGCATCATCATTTTCCAGAAAAGGAATCAGGGATGCAGATACGGATACCAGCTGGTTGGGTGACACATCCATAAACTTGACTTCTTCGGGTGCCACCATCTCAAATTCCCCGCCCACCCGTGCAGATACCGTGGGGTTGATGAAATTGCCGGCAGCATCCAAAGGCGCATTGGCCTGGGCAATGGGGAGTTCCTTTTCTTCAAATGCGCTTAAATGCTGAATTATTTTGCTGGCATTTCCTTCATTTACAATTCTGAAAGGGGTTTCAATAAATCCAAAATCATTTACCCGTGCATAGGTACACAGGGAAACAATCAGACCGATGTTGGGCCCTTCAGGCGTTTCGATGGGGCAGATACGCCCATAGTGGGACGGGTGAACGTCACGCACCTCAAAGCCCGCACGCTCACGTGTCAAACCACCAGGACCCAGGGCTGAAAGACGCCGCTTATGGGTGGTTTCAGACAAAGGATTGGTCTGGTCCATGAACTGGGACAATTGTGACGTGCCAAAAAATTCGCGAACAACCGCAGATACAGGCTTGGGATTAATAAGGTCGTGGGGCATCATGGCGTCCACTTCCTGCATGCTCATCTTTTCCTTAATAGCCCGCTCCATACGGACAAGACCGATACGGTAATGGTTTTCCAGAAGTTCACCCACGGCCCGGACCCGCCGATTTCCCAGGTGGTCGATATCGTCCACCTGGCCCTGGGTGTCTTTGAGTTCAATCAGCGTGGCTGCAGTAAGCAGCACATCCTCTTTTCTCAGGGTTTTTACATCAATTTTCGTATTCACCCCGAGACGGTGGTTCATTTTAAGACGGCCTACCTTGGACAAATCATAATATGTCTGGCGGAAAAACAGATGATCAATAAAATCCTGGGCTACCTCAATGGTGGCAGGATTTCCGGGACGGAGCCTGCGGTAAATATCCATCAAGGCCTCTTCCTTGGATGTAATCTTGTCGGAAACCAGGGTTTTCCGCATGGAATCAGAACTGCGGGGATCTACATAAAGAATTTCAAAGGTATCAATGCCCTTTTCCTCAAGCAGTTTAAAGGTGTCCTCTGCAATAGTATCACCGGCCTTAAACAAAGGTGCTTGATCGCTGCTTTCCAGGTAAAAGTTACCTGAAAACGCTTTGCCGATGAGTTCCTCTTCGGAAATAGGAATAAAATCCAGATGTTCATCGGCAAGTTGCTTTAATGCGCGCTTGGTAAAGATCCGACCGGCCCGGACCACAATCTCTCCGGTCTCAGGGGATATGATATCATAGCCAGCCCGCTGCCGAACCAGATTTTCAGGGATGAATTCCCTGAAATAAGAGCCGTTTTTATGAACAATTTTTTCTTTGGTGTAGAAAAAATCAAGGATATCTTCTCCAGTGTACCCAAATGCCTTGAAAAGAATGGAAACATGAAATTTACGCCGGCGGTCAATACGGATATAAACAATATCCTTGGCATCAATTTCCATATCAATCCAGGAACCCCGCACTGGAATAATACGGGCGTTATAAATGATTTTACCCGTGGAATAGTTTTTCCCTTTGTCATGATCAAAAAATACACCTGACGACCGGTGAAGCTGGGAGACAACTGCACGTTCAGTACCGTTGATGATGAAGGTACCCCTGGGCGTCATCAAAGGAATGGTGCCGAAATATATTTCCTGCTCTTTTATATCCCGGATGGTGGACACACCTGTGTCTTTGTCATGGTCATAGACGACAAGCCGAACCCTTATATTGACCGGGATGTCATAGGTCATCCCGCGACTGATACATTCCTGTATGGAGTGCTTGGTTTCCCCAAAGGAATAAGAGACGTATTCCAGGGAAGAAGTATCGGTAAAATCCTTGATGGGAAATACGGATTTAAAAACCGAATGCAGTCCCTTTTCCTCTCTGTCCTGGGGTGGTACATCCCTTTGCAGAAAACCTTCAAAGGAGTCTCTTTGCATCCCGATGAGATCAGGGATGTCTATAATTTTACGTTTACCGCCAAACTCTTTTCTAACACGCTTGTTCGTCAATATACTTCCGGTCATGATATCTCCCGATGTGAGTTTTTCCAACCGTAAAAGCGGAGACATGGCCCACTGGCCTTGCCCCCGCGTATAGTTTATGCACAAACTATTTGTGCTTATCAGCTATGCAAAACTACTTTACAGACACTTGAGCACCGGCGCCCTCAAGCTGTTCTTTTATTTTGTTTGCTTCTTCCTTGGCTATACCTTCTTTTACAGCTTTGGGCGCTTCTTCAACTAACGCCTTGGCTTCTTTCAGCCCAAGACCGGTGATGGCGCGAACTTCCTTAATGACATTAATCTTTTTGTCACCGGCAGATTCAAGAATATCGTCAAATTCT
>NZ_JBFXHE010000240.1:0-6765 GCF_050177295.1 Desulfobacter sp. | reverse complement strand
CTTACCCTGGGGGCCGGCGATGTATACACCCTTGGGGAAAAACTGGTGGAGATTTTGTAACCCATGGACAAAAGCTGCGACATAAAAAAAATATTCGCTCCCTTTGCGCCTGAAATGCACAAGGCCATGGACCGGTACACCAGTTTCAGGGTGGGCGGGCCGGCGGATCTTCTGGTGCTGCCGCAAACCATGGAACAGGTGATCGCCCTTGCCGGAACCGCACAAAAAGCCGGGGTACCGGTGACCATTATCGGCGGCGGCACCAATGTCCTTATATCGGACAAAGGAATCCGGGGGCTTGTGATGGTTCTTACCCGGCTGAAACAGGGAATTGAGCAGACAGCACCCCAGATGAAAACAGGCGGCGACTCTTCAGACCAGATCTATTTGACAGCACTTGCCGGAGAACGTCTTGGCAGCCTTTGCAGACATGCGGCAGACTCAGGTCTGACCGGTCTGGGGTGGGCAGCCGGAATTCCGGGCACCATCGGCGGTGCCGTCATGATGAATGCAGGGGCCTTTGGCAGCGACATGAGCCGGATTGTCCGGGAGATCAAGGTCCTGGACCTTGCCACTCTGGAAACAGCGGTTCTGCCCGGAAACCGTCTCCAATTTTCCTACCGGAAACTGGCCCTCGAAAACAGTATTATACTCAAGGTCCGGCTTGGCCTGGCTAAAGCTGACCCCGGAACCGTCAGAGATGAATTTTGCCGCAACCTTAAAACAAAATACGCCACCCAGCCGGTGTCCCAGGCATCTGCCGGATGTTATTTCAAAAATCCCCCGGGCTTTAAATCAGCGGGCTTTCTCATTGAGCAGGCCGGAATGAAAAAAGCCCGGTGCAACGGGGCCATGGTATCTGATCTGCACGCCAATTTCATTGTGAACCACGACAACGCCTGTGCAAGCGACATCCTGAACCTGGCTGTCCAGGTAAGGAAAAGCGTATATGAAAAATTCGGGATTAACCTTAAAGAAGAGGTGAAAACCATTGGCGACTAAAAAAATAATTCCAAACAGGTACAAGGTGCAGGGAAAAGAGACCCGGAAAATTAAAACTTTTTTCGGCGGCAAAGGTTTTTTTGGAAAAATTTTTCTTATTCTTTTTGTCGGCGCAATGAGTCTTGGGTGCATCTACATTCACGACGCGGTTCTCCAGTGCCCTATATTTGATGTTAAAACCGTTATGATTGACGGACTTGCCCGGGTGACCCGGAACGAGATCCTGACCCGGACAGGACTTGACAAGCCGGCCAATATTTTTGAACTGCAGCCGGATATGCTCGAAAAAGAGCTGAACACCCATCCATGGATTCGCACAGCCACGGTGAAACGTCAGCTGTTATCAACCATTTCCATTAAAATCGAAGAACAGGAACCATTAGCCATCGTGACCATTGAAAACCTGACAGACATTGTCATCAACGCCCAGGGAGCCCCCTTTAAAGAGTATGAACCGGCCAAGGATGATCTAAAGGGGTTGCCGGTTATATCCGGAGTGGATTTAAGCCTGTCCAACAGCACTTACCTGTTTGAAGGAGACCTGTTCAACGCGGTGATGGAAATCCTAAAAATCAAAGGGTTCGGACAGATCCAGACCATTTTAGGAGACGAAAATACAGGCATACTCATTAATATATTAAACACTTGTCCTGATACAGGAGTCCCAAGCCCCCCCGGCGAAAAAAAATCTGAAAACAAAACTATTCTCCCGGTTAAACTCGGGTTTGACAGATTTGAAGAAAAACTTGCAAGGGCCAGGCAAGTCCGGCACTATATGGAGACCAACTATCCGGGCAAAACCATATCTGCCATGGATCTTTTCAGCCTGGAAAAGGTGTTTGTTACAACTGAAGATGCTGCCCACAATACTATAGAAAAGGGGGTCTAACTTGCAGGGAAACGAAAACTTACTGGTGGGACTTGACATCGGCACCACCAAAATCTGCGCAGTCGTGGGTGAGATGCTTGATGATGAGATCAACATCATCGGTGTGGGCTCCCACCCTTCCACAGGGCTTCGCAAGGGATCCGTGGTCAATATAGAGTCCACTGTGGATTCCATTAAAAAGGCTGTGGAAGAAGCCGAACTTATGGCGGACTGCAATATATCTTCCGTTTACGTGGGCATTGCAGGCAACCACATCAAAGGGTTCAACAGCCATGGCATCATTGCCATCAAAGGCAGGGAGATCACCGAAATGGATGTGGAACGGGTCATTGATGCGGCCAAGGCGGTGGCCATCCCCCCGGACCGGGAAATTCTGCATGTCATTTCCCAAGAATTTATTGTGGATGAAATGACGTCCATCCAGAACCCCGTGGGCATGACAGCCGTGCGCCTGGAAGCCAAAATCCACATCATCACAGGTGCGGTATCTGCGGCGCGCAACATTATCAAATGCTGCCACAAGGCAGGTCTTGAGGTGTGCGACATTGCCCTTGAATCCCTGGCCTCGGGCTATGCGGTTCTCACCGATGAAGAAAAGGAACTTGGCTGCATCCTGGCTGATATGGGCGGCGGAACCACTGACCTGGCCCTGTTCAAAGACAACAATCTGAAATTCATTTATGAACTTACCGTGGGCGGCCATAACCTGACCAATGATATTTCCGTAGGGCTTCGCACCCCCTTGCCCGAAGCGGAAAAGATTAAGAAAACACACGGTACCTGTATACCGCAAAACGTCAAGAACGGCGATATCATTGAGGTGCCGGCAGTGGGGGGCAGAGAGCCCAAGCGCCTGGCCAAGGGGATTCTTGCTGAAATCCTGGAACCCCGGGTGGAAGAAATTTTTTCCCTGCTGAAACAGGAGCTGTTTTCCAACGGACTTGAAAACAGCTTTCCTGCCGGATTTATCCTCACCGGCGGCAGCGTTGTCATGGACGGCATTGCTGAAATGGCAGAATCCGTATTCAGCGTACCTGTTCGTATTGGTGAAGCCAACCGTATCGGCGGACTCAAAGATATTGTTAAAAACCCCGCATACGCCACAGGCGTTGGACTTGTCATCTTCGGATCACAGACAAGCGGTCGTACCCAGGTTGCCAAGAACGATTCCCATGGGCTTCAGATGATTATAAATAAAATGAAACAATGGTTTAAAAATATTATTTAGATCCTTAAAGGAGTTGGATATGACTTTTTCTTATGTGGAGAATAACAACACGGCTAAAATTAAGGTCATCGGTGTGGGCGGAGCTGGCAGCAACGCAGTCAACAACATGATAGACGCCAAGCTTCAGGGTGTTAAATTCATTGTGGCCAACACCGATGCCCAGGCCCTGGAACACTCCAGGGCGGAAGTTAAAATTCAAATGGGCACCCAACTCACCGAAGGGCTTGGGGCTGGTGCAGATCCCAATGTGGGCAGAGATGCGGCCCTGGAAAGCATGGATGAGCTGCGTGAATCACTTGCAGACAGCCACATGGTCTTTATTACCGCCGGATTCGGCGGCGGTACCGGCACAGGCGCCGCACCGGTCATTGCAGAAATATGCAAGGATCTGGGCATCCTCACCGTGGCGGTTGCATCCAAGCCCTTTTCCTTTGAGGGTAAAAAACGGGAAAGAACAGCCTTGGACGGCTTAAAAAAATTGCAGGAAATTACAGACACCGTCATCATCATCCCCAATGACCGGCTGCGCGGCATTGCCGGCAAAGGGGCACGCATGAAGGACATGTTCATCAAAGCCGACGAAATTTTGCACCACTCTGTTAAAGGCATCACCGATTTGATCATGATGCCCGGTCACGTCAACCTGGACTTTGCCGACGTAAAGACCACCATGCAGAAAGCCGGCAAGGCATTAATGGGCATTGGTATTGCATCAGGCGAAAACCGGGCCACGGAAGCGGCTGAACGGGCCATTTCCCATCCGCTGCTGGAAGATATCTCCGTATCCGGTGCCAAGGGCGTACTGATGAATATCACATCAAGTTCCGATCTGACCCTTGACGAAATGACCGAAGCCTGTGACCGCATCTACCAGGAAGTGGGTGACGAGGCTGAAATCATCTGGGGCCAGACCTTTGACGAAGAACTCGGGGACGAAATCCGCATCACCGTCATTGCCACGGGTATCGGTATGGAAGAGCCGGTTCGTACTGAAAATATGCACAGATTTGATCCTCAAATAACCCATCAGGCCTATACCCAGCAGCCCCAGCAGACGTCTGCTTCCAACAGCACATACAGGGCCCAGGCGGCGGCCTATGGTCAGAGCGCACCGAACATGGGTCAGGCCACACCTGCCGGCCGCCAGGACCCCATTGCCAGGGGTGTTGTAAGGGACGCCACAGATGAGGATATGGCCAGCTGGAATGACCCGGTGCGTGTTGTCCGCCACAAACGCGTGGTGGGAGATGACAACCCCGTTCAGAATTACGGCACGAATTTTGATAATGACGATCTTGAAATTCCCACTTTTTTAAGACGCAAAGCCGATTAGGGGCTGGAAAAAAATAAATGCCACAGATTTTGCGCCAAGTCCCTTAGTCAATGAAGAAAAGATGAGATGCCGCCCGGGCCCTTGGTCCTGTAAAGGCCCGGGGAGGCATTTTCATTTTAGAACACCTTTTTGAATCTTGCCCGTGTGTTGCGGGCACAGTCCTCCCCCTGCGGCCATCTGACCGACACCACCTCCCTTTTTCAGCCTGCTTTCTCAGGTTTCAAGTCTCTGCATCCGCTAACTGCCATATAAAAAAGTGCACCGGCAACAAAAATAATACCAATGATCATAATCCCGCTAGTCTGGACTCCCCCTGCTGCAAATCCGAAGACAATGGGACCAAGCATTTCAGCCATTTTTTTTATGAAACTCAGGTAGGAAAGAGATCTGCTTTCGCCAAAGCGCTGAACAACCCTGAATTTCAAAAAATAATTATTCTGGGCGACAAAACCGAAACTGTCGGAAAAACCTATCAACATAACTGCAGATATGGCAGGAATAAACCCTCCTGCCAAGCCTGCCGCTATGAGTGTAATACCAAGCATGATATTATATGCCAGATTCCACGCTCCAAGTGCCGGGAAATTTGCAATCATGCGTGATAAGTAAGGACCGATATAAATAATCATCAGACCGTACAGAAGTTGTGCCCGCCCCACATCAGAAACGCCATGGCCTGTATCAGTAAAATATATGGGAAGATAATAGTTTAAATATGAGCCTGCAATACATGAAGGCGTTATCATAAGGACAATGAAGAGTAGAATGAGCGCCCATCCTGAAAATCCGACTTCATTTCCTGATCCGGATTCTGAAAATAGACTCGGTCGGACGTAGATAGTGTTTTCCAGCCGTATCACCATCAGGCTGCAGAGAATTGTAAATCCGGCTGCCAGTAGAAAGACGGTTGTGTATCCCAGTTTTTCCGCCAGTATGGAACCGAACACAGATCCGCAGTTTATGCCTGCGTAAATACCCGCATTCAGAAGTGAAAATCCTTCAGCTTTTTCATTTTCGTTGCGTCCGAACAGTGCAAAATTACGAAGTGTCATCCAACAGAACCCATAACCGAGCCCCGCAATCGCACGTGAGAGTATGAACAGGATGATATCAGGTGAAAAGGCACTGAGGAAGGTCCCTGCTGCAACCATCAGAAGCCCTGCTGTAAAGGACAGTTTCCACCCCTTACGTTCGATCAGCATTGATGTCAGAAAAATTGCAGCGCAGGTAAAAAAAGTTTCTGCCGACTGAGGGATACCAGCCAGAACGTTTCCGGTTATACCGAAAAGTGAACCGCCAAAATTGAGGGCTGATACCGGTATGAACGAGGATGCCATACGGGAGGCAAAATAGAAGAGAAACGCAATCTGGCGGACATAGCAGAGTGCCTGGTTATATGGCCTGCCGTTTATCAGCCCAGGAGGCTCAATGCGATTGTTGATTAATTTCAGAACAAAAAGCATAAGCTCAATGGTCAAAAAGACCAAAACAGCCATGACCGTCAGAAGTTCTGTAAGAATACGCCTTGTCATACTGTTGTTGTACTCTTCCGAAATATGCATGCGGAGAGCACCGGTATCCAGATAGAAACTGTAATAGGATAATGGGTCAGGCAGTATGGTGGAGCCGACCAGGGATTCATCACTTGAATAAATCACCACGTCATTTCCATCAACGATCAGGATGGAATCAATCTCCCTGTAGGTTCCCGTATAGCTGTTCAGCATCCGGGATACCCGGGCACCATCCTTCAGCAGGATCAATCTGTTTACCTCTGAATCACCCTTTAATTCTGTAAAAAGCGCCTTGGCGTGATCAATACCATTGAATGTCAATTCAAGCTTCTTATATGCATAGTCTGCAAAGGCAAATGTCAGCTGAACAATGATGAGGACAACCGTGGTCATCGTCAGAATGCGCCCCTTCTCCAGCCTCCCTTTTTCATCGTAGAGTTCCGCCTTCAGAAAAAACAAGGCAAGGCTCACCAGTGCAAAACCACCCAGAATCAGAAGGTAGGTATTGAGAGTTTCACGCAATGCATCAGGCTGATTGATGTTGATGGCCCACAGGAAAACCATAACAATAATTATGACGAGCGTCACAAATCCCAGCATCATAAGCCGGATCTGTTTTTGTGCCATAATTTTTATCTTTCGCCGGTATATTTCACAACCAATGTTGTAATGTCATCTGATTGCTCAGTATCTCCTGCAAAGCCTGTAACAGCTTCTCTGACAGCTCTGTCAAGCTCTTCTGGAGAACTGCAGGATCGACTGTTGAGCGTCTCCTGCAGGGCGCTCTCTCCGAACAGTT
>NZ_JBFXHE010000239.1:0-6767 GCF_050177295.1 Desulfobacter sp. | reverse complement strand
TTGCCCGTCAGCTTGCAGTATGCGGCGTTGACGAGATTGATGCGGGCATCCCTGCCATGGGTGAGTTTGCATGCCGGGAAATCCAGGCCTTTGCCCAGTTGAACCTGCCCAGCATGCTCACCTGCTGGTGCAGGGCAATCAAAAAAGATATTGAACTGGCCATTGGCTGCAATACTCCCGGGGTGCACATCAGTTTTCCCACCTCGTCCATTCTGCTCAAAACCTTTGAAAAAAATGAGGCGTGGGTGCTGGAAGCCCTGGATGAAACCGTCCGGTTCAGCAGACAGTATTTTGACCAGGTCTCCGTGGGGGCCCAGGATGCCACCCGCACGGACATGGATTTTCTTTTACGGTTCTGCCGGGAAGCCATAGGATTAGGCGTCCACCGGGTACGGCTTGCCGATACAGTGGGCATGATTACCCCGTCCGCACTCATGGATATGATAGAGACCCTTTTAATTCGTCTTCCGGGACTGGCCCTGGAATTTCACGGACACAACGACCTTGGCATGGCTACGGCCAATGCCGTGTCTGCCGTGGATGCAGGCGCTAAAGCCATCAGTGTCACGGTGAACGGACTTGGGGAGCGGGCAGGCAATGCCCGCCTTGAAGAGACGGCCATGGCCCTGTTCGGTATTGGTGCAAAGAAAAGTAATATGCGCCTGTCAGGACTTGCCCGGCTATGCAATACCGTGGCAAGGTTTTCAGGACAGCAGATCCATGCGGCCAAACCCATTGTGGGGTCACGGATATTTTCCCATGAATCCGGGATCCACTGCGCAGGCCTGTTGAAAAATACACAATCCTATGAATTATATGATCCCGGGCAGGTGGGCAGGCACAATCCAAGGCAAATGGTTTTAGGGGTGCATTCAGGCTCGGCAGCCATAAAACATGCACTGGCCCACCGCAATATTCATATTGATGCAGATGCGGCCCAAAGGCTGCTGCCCCGGGTCAGGGCGGCGGCTGCCGCAACAAACAAGCCCGTATCCCCGGAACTGCTTGAATCCATTTATCGCCGGACATTCTGCACCGGACGTTAGTTTTATGGATAAATAGAAATGCCAACCCCATTGATATGGTCGATCAGGGCCTGATTTTGAATATCCGATAAAGATTTTACATCAAATTTATAGGGGAGGGGCAGTTCATCCAGTTCCATGGCCATGGATTCAAGTTCCAAATTGTTCTGAATACCTGTCACGACAAGATCAATATCGGAATTTTTCCTGTAATTTCCCTTGGCACGGGAGCCGAAAACCAGAACCTTCCCGATCTTGGGATAACGCCGGAAAACCGAAAACAGAAAGATCAATTCGGCATTGGTCAGCCCGATATCCTTCATGACTCAATCTGCCTGGCCATAAGCCATTCATGGAGATCTCCCAGGGTGGACAGATAAAAATTATCCACGGCTTCCAGAACTTTTTTAAAATTTGAGAAGTCATAGGTATGGGACAGAAGATTCCTGTGGAGCATCATATCCACCCATATTTGCCCCTCCTTGATGAGTCCTGCAGCAAAGGCCTCTTTGATCACGTTTCTTGGGGTAACGGGAGATATAACAACCCCGTTATCTTCAAGATAATCTTTCATGGTCTTCCAGGCCAATTCATAGGAATACGCAAACCGTTGGATAACACCCTCCTGTTCCAGGTCGGACAGCTGATCCAGGGGCTGGTCCTCGAGGGCTGAGCGGAGCAGGATAAAAGCACGGTCAAAATTTTGAAACCGTTGTTTCCACCTGATGTCATTCATATTGGTGTTCCTTGCTTAATTTTTTTCATTCATAAAAATACGGTACACGACCATAAAATTTTGATACAAGAACAAGCATGGAGCCTTCTTGCCAAAATGTACTAATGCATTCCACCCATCTGGGCGGACATTTTGCTGAACAAATTTCACGTTGACCATGAAATTTGAATGTAACGGAATGGTATCACATATCCCCAGGCGATCAATAAGATTCAAAATTTTTCTGGTAAGCCTTCTGCCAACTATTGCGCTGATCGCAGCCGCATTTCTCAACCATCAATATCTGACAATCCTGGGAGAAAGCGCAGAACAAATCCTGTCCAAAAACTACAAAAGCATCAAGGCCGCCCAGGAGAGCAGAAAATTATTAGAAGAGATACGAAATCTTTTTCTTGCCCCGGTTAACAGGGAAGAGCGTTTAGCGGATATCCCCCCGGAGCTTGTAAAAAAAATTTCTGATGCGCTTAATATCTGCAGAGACAACATAACGGAAAAGGGTGAACTTGAACTCATTGACCGACTGCTTGAAAGTTATTCTCAATATAAAAAAACAGTTTCACTCCTGGACAAAAAAAAATCAAGGGTATGGAATGAGCATGAATTTTTCGACATTTTTGCCATTACGGCAGAGATGATTCTGAGGATTGATGAGCTTGTCTCGGTGAATGAGCAGGCTATGGAGCGGGCCGAAATAGAGACCCGAACCCTTGCAGGGCAGGCCCAGAAAAATGCCGTGATATTCTTCGGGGTTATTATTGTGATACTATCGGGTTTAAATTATTTTTTTTCACACAGAATCGTAATGCCTATTATTAAATTGGCTGATCAACTGTCCAAAATTAAAGAAGGAAGTGGCGACTATCCCAATATGGCTATAAAAGCCAATGATGAAATCGGTGTCCTTGCCAGAGCGTTTAATCAACTTTTCCAACGGATTTCACACTATGACAATCATCGGGATAATATTATTACCGCAGAAAAAGAAAAGGTGCGACAGGGCGAAGAGGCAAAAGGCAGATTCATTGCCGATATCTCCCATCAGTTGAAAACGCCCATGACATCATTAAGCATGAGCCTGGGGCTGCTGCAGAGCCGAGGGGAAAAGTTAATTCCTGAAAAACAAAAAAAGCTCTATGATACCGCTTTTGACGATTGTTCGAGACTGGCGGCTCTGATTAATGAGCTGGTGGATGTTTCCCGCCTTGAAACCATGTCCCAACCCCGCCCTAAGGAGACCCTGAATATTAAGATGGTGATTACCGAATCTGTCTCCCCCTTGGTAAAGCAGGCTGAGAAAAAAGGGATTGCAATTCATCTGGATATCCCGGGTAATTTACCTGACGTCACCATTGATTCCTTTCGATTCCCCTGGGTCATAACAAACTTGATTGGAAATGCGCTGAGGTATACCTCAAAAGGTGGAATCATACTTTTCAGGGCCTACTGGCAGGGAGGACGGTGCTATTTCACATGTTCCGATACAGGAGAAGGAATAAAGCCTGAATATCTTCCGCATATTTTTGACCGGTTCACCCAGTTTTCAGAACGGGGGAAAAGCGGCACCGTCGGTCTGGGCCTGGCCATTGTAAAAGATATCATTGACCAGCACGGAGGGGATATCAAGGTGAAAAGTCGGGTGGGTGAAGGAACGGTTTTCACATTCTGGATACCCGGCAGCATCAAGGAGAATACAGATGAATAAAGTCCTGATCATTGACGATGATTCCAATATTATGACGACACTGAAGATTTATTTTGAAGAGAATAACTTTAAGGTCTTCAGCGCAGAAACGGCAGAGAAAGGGCTTTCGTGTGCCAAGAGTCAGCTTCCTGATTTAATTTTGCTGGATTTGAAACTGCCGGATAAAAGCGGCCTGGATGTTCTCCAGGAGATTATCGAAAGCGGAATCAAAACCCAGGTGCTGATGATTACGGCATATGCCAGTATAGAAACCGCTGTGAGTGCAGTGAAAATGGGGGCCTTTGACTATCTGCCCAAACCTTTTGTGCCGGGACAATTGGATCTTGTGCTGGAGAAAATCAAGCGGTTCAGTCAAATGGAAAACGAAATTGCTTCCCTCAAGGGCATCTTCTCCGAAGGTGGATTTATAACCCGCAATTCAAGGCTTTTGAAAATTCTTAAAACAGCAAGGCAGGCTTCGGATTCTGATGCCACCATACTCATCGGCGGTGAGAGCGGAACCGGTAAAAGCCTTCTGGCCAGGCTCATTCATGACTGGAGCCCCAGATCGGAAAAACCTTTTGTCGTGGTGGACTGTGCCGCCTTTCAGGAAAATCTGCTGGAGAGTGATCTCTTCGGCCATCTTAGGGGGGCCTTTACCGGGGCGGTCAAGGATAAGCTTGGCAAACTCAGGCTTGCGGACGGGGGCACTGTCTTTCTTGACGAGGTGTCTGAAATCCCGAAATCAATTCAGGGGAAGCTGCTCCGTTTTATTCAGGAGCATGAGTATGAATGTATCGGAGATCCGGAGCCAAAATCTGTGGATGTTCGCATTATTGCTGCAACCAACAGAGATCTGGAGGCTATGGTCGAGGAAGGTGTGTTCAGAAAGGACCTTTACTTTCGTCTCAATGTGATGGAGCTTTTTCTGCCCCCGCTCAGGGAACGTCCGGAGGACATAAAGCTGCTGTCTGAAATGCAATTGAGAAAATCCTCCCGGGTAAACGGAAAAACGGTCCGAAGTATGGACCAGACCGCACTGGAGAGATTTCAGGCATATCCCTGGCCGGGCAATATCAGAGAGCTTGCCAATACCATTGAGCGGGCCGTAATTACAGCCAGTGGGAAGGTACTCACAGACAAGGATCTGTCCCCCGGTATATTAAACTATAATCCGGATCAGTCTACGCATGAAGGATTGGAATGTCTGGCTGAAATTGAAAAACAGCATATCCGGAAGGTCATTCTGAACACGGTCTCCCTTGACGAAGCCGCAAAAATACTGGGAATTGATCCTGCAACGTTGTGGCGAAAAAGAAAAAAATACCAGCTTGACTGATCTCAATATGTTGGAGTGAAACATAAGAGGATTGATCAGGGCGGTAATCCCTAAAATCAATCTGATGTTGGCACTGTTCGACCCGTATGCGTTTCCTATTTTTCAATCAGGTATTCAAAACATCAGACCCAACGACTCGTGCAAAGTGCAATGCGGTTTTATTGCAAAATTCAAGGGTTCTGAATTGAACAATTTTAATTTGGCGGCGAAAAGAAACCAACTATTTGTAAATAAAGCAAAAAAATACAAAGGCATTCTTTTTGCTAAGTTCCAGGGCCATGGTGCCGACATAGAAGGGATTGATCAAAAAATCAGGTGGGATGCATCAATTGATTTTACATAATTGATTCTACTCAAAAGGATGGCTGATATGACATTAAAAAAGAAAATTCTGACCGGGTATGGTGTGGCCTTTTCCCTCATGGGACTTGTGTTCGTATGGTCGGTTGCCAACCTCGTCTCCCTGGGCAAAGCTTCGGATGCGATCCTGAATGAGAATTACAAAAGCATCCTGGCTGCGGAAAACATGGTGGATGCCCTGGAACGTCAGGATAGCGGTATCCTTCTGATCTATCTTGGAGAGTCGGAGACAGGGACCTCACAGTTCAGGGAGAATGAAGCCTTGTTTCTGCAATGGCTGGCCCGGGCCAAGGATAACATCACCATCACGGGGGAGGCGGATCTGGTTCGTGAGATTGAGGCTGGATACAGGGCGTACCGGTACGGGTTTTCCCAATGGACCGATTTAAAGGTCCGGCCCGCCTCATACCGGAAATCCGTTTACCCTTTGTTTACAAAGGTGAGGGACGCCTGTATCGGCCTGCGCCGGCTCAATGAGGACACCATGTATGCCGCCAGTGTGAAGGCCGGTGTTGTGGCGAACCGGGCGATTTGGTCCACATCGTTTGTGGCGGGTGCCGCGCTGGTTGTGGCCCTGATTTTCAGCCTTTTTCTTGCGGAAAAGGTGGTACGGCCGATTCGGGGCTTCATGGCGGCCTCAAGAAAGATCTCGGCTGGGAACTACGCCGTACAGGTGCCTGTGGAAACCGGCGACGAACTGGGAAGCCTGGCCAGGGAGTTCAACGAGATGGCGACAAAGCTTCTCCGGTATCATGAGATGAATATCGAGCAGATCATCTCTGAAAAAAACAAGGGAGAGGCCATACTCTCAAGTATTGAGGACGGGTTGGTGGTGTTTGACATAAAGCTGAACATCACCAGCATCAACCCTGCCGCAAGGGAAATGCTGGGGATGACCCTGGCGGAGACGGTCTTGCTGCAGTGCACGGATATCCTGCCCGATTCAAATCTATGCGACCTGATCCGGGAAACGATCGAAACCGGCTCCCATCCGAGTATTCCGGAGGATGAACGGATGGTTGTCCTGACTGCGGGTAACCGGACCCGGCACTGCCTGTTTTCGGTTACCGCCATCCTGGGCAAGGATCGCCATCTTTCGGGAATCGTGCTTCTGCTCCGGGATGTAACCCGGCTCAAGGAAGTTGAACAACTCAAAAGCGAATTTGTCATGGCCGCATCCCATGAGCTGCGCACCCCTCTCACCAGCCTGGGAATGAGTGTAGATCTTCTGCTGGAACACGCTGACGGTGCGCTGAAGGAAAAGGACCATGATCTCCTTTGGGCCGCCCATGAGGAGGTCCTCCGCATGAAAGCCCTTGTCAATGATCTGCTGGATCTTTCAAAGATCGAAGCCGGCCGGATCGAAATGGAATATGACAGCGTCCGGGTCGCGACCCTTTTCGATCATGTCCGGACGGTTTTTAAAGGCCAGCTGGATATGCAGGGGGTTGACCTGGTGTCTCAGATTCCCGGTGAACTGCCCAGGGTCCGGGCGGACGCAAACAAGATCACCTGGGTCCTGACCAATCTGGTTTCCAACGCCCTCCGTTATGTGGGCAGGGGCGGGCGCATCGCGCTTCGGGCCCAGAGAATCGGGCCGAATGTCCACCTGTCTGTTCAGGACAA
>NZ_JBFXHE010000238.1:0-6772 GCF_050177295.1 Desulfobacter sp. | reverse complement strand
TGTCTTTTGTAATTTCTTCAAAAGAAAGATACTCCTGAGCACGTCTTCCCGGAGATGTCGGTTTGGTTTTAACTATTGTTGACATATTAATACCTCTTTACACACCTTCAAAAAAATCAATTCGTTGTCCGGGCATCAGCGTGACTACGGCTTTTTTCCAGTCCTTTTTTTTGCCGATAATTCTGCCACGCTGTCTTGTTTTCCCTTTGACCTGTACGGTTCTGACCTGTTTGACCTGTGCATTGAATGCTTTTTCAACGGCATTTTTGATTTCAACCCGGTTGGCATCCGTGGCAACTTTAAAAGTCACCTGGTTGAACATCTCTTTTTGAAGGGTAGTTTTTTCGGTAACCACAGGTCCACGGAGGATGTCATATTCAATCATCTTAGCTCAACCTCCCCTTAATGTTTTGGATACTGGATTCTTCCAGCAGAAGGTTTTTAAACTTTAAAATGTCATAAACATTGAGACCTTCTGTTTTTATCACTTTGACATCCGGAATATTCCTGGAGGACAGAGCAAGTTTTGTATCATCTGTATCTGAAACAATGAGAAGATCATCAAGATTCAGTGCTGAAAGTACATTTGCCAATGCTTTTGTTTTGATCTCTTGGAGTTCAAGGGCGTCAATAACAAAAAGCCGACTATCTGAAACTTTTGCACTTAAAGCCATTTTAAGGGCGAGTTTTCTTACTTTTTTAGGCACTTTGATTTCATAGGATCTGGGACTGGGACCAAAGATAACACCACCGCCTTTACGCAAAGGGGATTTTATGCTACCAGCCCGGGCGTTACCGGTTCCTTTCTGCCTGAATAATTTCTTTGTAGAACCTGCAACCATACCTCTGGTCTTAGACGCAGCAGTCCCTTCCCGTTTTGAAACGAGCTGGGACCGAACCACGTCGTGAAGAACGCTTGTTTTGACCGGTATGCTGAAAATTTCGTCAGGCAACTCCACTTCAGATACTTTAGCACCTGTACTGTTTAATACATCTACAGCAGCCATTATTCTTCCTCTTCAATTTTGATCGACTATGCATCACTGCGAAATAATTGCAATACCCATAGCCGCTATTCGTCTATTTAATCAGACTGATGTTCTACCGTATTTTTTAAAGTTGTTAAATACGGCTTCAAAAACTGTTTTATTTTTCTACATCAGCTTTGCGCACCTCGACAACACCGGTTTTAAAACCGGGAACTGCACCTTTTATCAGGATAAGGTTGTCATCGGGTTTAATATCTACAATTGTTAAATTTTTTACCGTAACTTTATCCACACCGGTATGACCGGGTAATTTTTTCCCCTTAATTACCTTTGCCGGCCATGCTGAGTTGCCGATGGAGCCGGGTTTTCTATGATTCCGGTTACCGTGGGTTTCAGGTCCCCTGGAAAAGCCATGACGTTTGATGGTTCCCTGGAAACCACGACCCTTTGAAATACCGGTCACAGTTACTTTATCACCAATTGAAAACATATCAACACCGATGGTAGCCCCGGCCTCTATGTCGTCAACACTCTCTTCTCTAAATTCTCTTAAAACCCGAAAACCTTTATCCGATGTTTTTTTTAAATGTCCTGCAATGGGTTTGTTTAATCGTTCAACCGGCTTTTCATCAAACCCGAGCTGCAAGGCGGTATACCCGTCTGTCGCTTCCGTTTTTATCTGGGTTACGACACAGGGTCCAACCTGCAACACAGTAACAGGAACGAGCTGTCCATCGGAAGCAAACACGTTGGTCATACCGATTTTTTTTCCAAGCAATCCACTCATCATAACTAATATGTCCCTGTTAATGCACTATAATTTAATTTCAACATCCACGCCGGGGGACAGGTCAAGCTTCATTAACGCGTCCACTGTCTGCTGTGTAGGCTCAAGAATATCCATCATTCTTTTGTGCGTTCTGATTTCAAACTGCTCACGGGACTTTTTATTCACATGAGGTGAACGCAACACAGTAAACTTGTTGATCCGGGTGGGTAAGGGAACCGGCCCCACAATTCTGGCGCCGGTTTTCCTTGCCGTATCAACAATATCTACCGAAGACTGATCAAGCAGCTTATGGTCATAAGCCTTGAGCCTAATTCTAATTTTAGTCTTCAACATTGTTATTGTTCTTTCTTAATCTACTATTCTACGATTTCACCAACAACACCGGCACCAACTGTACGGCCACCCTCACGAATAGCGAAACGAAGTTCCTTTTCCATGGCGATGGGGTTGATCAATTCGACGTTAATGGTAGCATTATCACCAGGCATAATCATCTCAACGCCTTCTTCCAAGGTCAGAACACCTGTAATATCAGTGGTTCTGAAGAAAAATTGAGGCCTGTAACCGGTAAAGAAAGGCGTATGGCGTCCACCTTCCTCTTTACTCAGAGCATACATTTCAGCTTTAAATTTAGTATGCGGCGTAATGGTGCCGGGCTTGCACACAACCTGACCACGCTCAACCTGATCACGTTTTGTACCGCGCAGCAACAACCCGACATTATCTCCGGCCTGTCCTTGATCCAGAAGTTTCCTGAACATCTCAACACCAGTGCAGACCGTTTTGGAGGTGTCTCTGATCCCTACGATTTCAATCTCTTCGCCGGTTGTAATCACGCCACGCTCAATACGTCCGGTAACAACGGTACCACGGCCAGAGATGGAGAATACGTCTTCAATGGGCATCAGGAAGGGTTTAGCGATATCTCTTTCAGGTTCGGGAACATAGGAATCAAGCACATCAAGAAGCTCATAAATTGGCTTGGCTTCTTCTGCATTCACGTCGTCACATTCTAGAGCCTTAAGCGCGGATCCACGGATAATCGGCGTCTCATCGCCCGGAAATTCGTAGGTATCAAGAAGTTCCTGAAGTTCCATTTCAACCAGTTCAATGAGCTCTTCGTCATCAACCATGTCGCATTTATTCAGGAAAACAACGATTTTAGGCACACCAACCTGACGGGCAAGCAGGATGTGCTCCCGGGTCTGGGGCATGGGGCCGTCGTCGGCGGACACAACAAGTATAGCACCGTCCATCTGGGCAGCACCGGTGATCATATTTTTAATATAGTCAGCATGGCCCGGGCAATCGACATGAGCGTAATGACGGTTGTCCGTCTCGTATTCAACATGAGCTGTGGCGATGGTGATACCACGTTCTCTTTCTTCCGGGGCCTTGTCAATTTCATCAAAGGGAACATACTTTCCATGGCCCTTCAGGCCGCAAAGTTTGGTAATCGCCGCCGTCAGAGTGGTTTTCCCGTGATCGATATGCCCGATTGTCCCGATGTTCACGTGCGGTTTAGTCCGCTCAAATTTCTCCTTAGCCATCTTCTCTATTCCTCCTGTGGAATGTTTACAAAGATATTTTTAAATTTCTACCACCTAAAATGCGCAAACGCCTTGTTGGCTTCGGCCATTTTATGTGTATCTTCTCTTTTCTTAATTGCCCCGCCACGCTCGTTATAAGCGTCCATCAACTCAGCAGCAAGTTTTTTTGTAAACCCTTTTTCAGAACGGTTTCTGCTGAAATTGATAAGCCACCTGAAGGCCAATGCCGTCTGGCGACCGGGTTTTATATCAGTGGGCACCTGGTAGGTAGACCCGCCGATCCTTCTTGATTTCACTTCAACAGAAGGTCTGATATTATCAATCACTTTTTTAAACACTGCCAGAGCAGGTTCGCCAATTTTTTCCTCAGCAATCATCAACGCATCAGCCACAACTTTACGGGCAGCATTCTTTTTGCCGTCTCTCATCACACAATTGACAAACTTGGCTACAAGCTTCTCCTCATGCGTGGCATTATGCAGGAAACCTTCTTTAAAAACAAATTTTTCCGCCATCTTAAAAAGTCCACCAAATTTATATTTCATTAACTATGAATGCTTAAACCCCATCACAATCTTATGATTACTTGGGACGCTTGGCACCATACTTTGAACGCCCCTGGCGACGATCGTCCACACCCAGCGTATCAAGGGCACCCCTGACAATGTGATAACGCACACCTGGAAGGTCTTTTACCCTCCCTCCCCTGACCAGGACAACGGAGTGCTCCTGGAGATTATGCCCCATGCCAGGAATATAGGCAGCAACTTCCATACCGGTTGTCAAACGAACCCTTGCAACCTTCCGCAAAGCTGAGTTCGGCTTTTTAGGAGTAGAAGTATATACTCTCGTGCAAACCCCACGTTTTTGAGGCCCACCCTTCAAAGCCGGCGTACTAACCTTCTTTTCCGATTTCTTCCTACCTTTTCTTACCAATTGATTTATGGTCGGCATAACTTTCCACGCGCTCCTTCGTCAAACTTAATAAGTCGCCATACACGACAAAATATTCAATTTTACTTATACTTTTTCAAAATGTCAACAATATTTTATTTTTCTACACTTCAGCGATTTCACCATATCCCACTTCGATATCGCGGTAACCCGGAAAACCCGTGCCGGCCGGGATAAGTCGCCCCATAACAACATTTTCTTTCAACCCCTTGAGGCTGTCATACTTACCTTCAATAGCAGCAAGAGTCAGCACCTTAGTGGTCTCCTGGAACGATGCCGCGGATAAAAAGCTGTCCGTGGACAAAGAAGCCTTGGTAATACCAAGAATCAAGGGTTCACCTTTGGCCGGTTCACCGCCCGCCATGGCCACTTTACGGTTGGTTTCCTCAAAAAGAATACGGTCAACCTGTTCATCGGGGATAAAATTGGTATCCCCGGTGGAGATCACTTTAACCCGGCGCATCATCTGGCGGATAACAACCTCAATGTGCTTGTCATTGATTCGCACACCCTGAAGCCTGTAAACTTCCTGGACCTCGTCAACCAAGTATTTGGCCAGTGCCACTTCACCCTTGATATTCATTATATCCTGGGGATTGGCAGAGCCTGCGATCAGGGGATCTCCTGCTTTCACATAATCGCCGTCATACACGGACACATGCTGGCCCTTGGGGATAGCGTACTCTTTTGCCTCTCCAACATCGCCGGGCTTAACCGTTACCTTCTGGCGGCCTTTGGTCCCCTTTGCAACAGTGACATAGCCATTAATTTCAGTCAGTACTGACGGGTCCTTTGGTTTTCTGACTTCAAAAAGCTCGGCAACCCTCGGCAGACCACCGGTAATGTCCTTGGTTTTTGTGGTGGCACGCGGCAGCTTGGCAATAACATCACCAGCCATGATGTTGTCATCCTCTTCAACAGTGAGAATGGCGTTTACCGGCAGATAATACCTGGCAGGCGTCTTGGAGTTGGGCAGTTTAACCGCTTTACCCTCTTTATCCTTTACAGTTATTCTGGGCCGGACCTCAACATCCTTGCTTTCAATTATCGTTCTTGACACCTTGCCTGTAACCGGGTCAATCTGTTCCTGCACCGTGTTACCCACGATAATGTCAGCAAATCTTATGCGACCGGATACTTCCGTGATGATCGGTGTGGTAAAGGGATCCCAGGAGGCTATAATGTCACCTGGCTCAATCTGCTGACCGTTTTTGGCATGGAGAGTGGCACCGTAAATGACGCTTTCCTTGGCACGCTCACGTCCCTCCTCGCCGACAATGGTCACACCGCCACCTTTACGGTTCATGACAATGACGTCACCCTGAGCCGAGGTGACAGTCTGAATATCATCGTTGAACTTTAAAATCCCACCGACACGGGCTTTGATTTCAGCCACCTCTACCTTTCTGGACGCTGTACCGCCGATATGAAAGGTACGCATGGTCAGCTGAGTACCGGGCTCACCAATGGACTGGGCTGCCACAATACCAATGGCCTGACCAATTTCCACGGTGACACCATGGGCAAGATCACGGCCGTAGCATCTTGAGCAGACACCGTGTTTTGAGTTACATGTTAATACGGATCTGATTTTCACCCGTTGAACGCCGGCCGCTTCAATTTTAACCACATGTGCTTCATTGAGTTCCGTGTCAACCGCCACAATAAACTCATCGGAATAGGGATCGCGGATGTCCTCCTGGGTGACACGCCCAAGAATCCTTTCCCCAAGCGTCTGGATAATTTCACCACCCTCATATAATGCTTCAACTTCAATGCCGTTGATGGTACCGCAATCAGGCTCTACGATGGTGCAGTCCTGGCCGACATCAGCCAGACGACGGGTAAGGTAACCGGAGTTGGCTGTTTTCAGTGCGGTATCAGCCAACCCCTTACGGGCACCATGGGTGGAGATAAAGTACTGCAGTACGGACAAACCTTCGCGGAAACATGCAGTGATGGGGTTTTCAATAATCTCACCGGAAGGTTTGGCCATCAGCCCGCGCATCCCGGCAAGCTGACGCATTTGATCCTTGGAACCACGGGCGCCTGAATCCGCCATGACATAGACGGCATTGAGTTCCTCTGAACTGCCTGTCCCCTCTTTTTGTGGCGGATTTTTCATCACTTCCATCATGGCGTTGGCAATATCGTCTGTGGCCTGGGCCCAGATATCAACGACTTTATTGTATTTCTCGCCCTGGGTAATCAGACCTTCGGAATACTGCTCTTTGATGTCTTCGATATTCTTTTCGGCTTTACCAATAAGTTCCCATTTATTTTCCGGAATAATCATATCATCAATGCAGATGGACAAACCGCCAAGTGTGGAATTCTTGTATCCGATGTCCTTAAGGCGGTCGGAAAGGATAACTGTTTCCTTTAAACCGATATTTCTGTAGGCATAATCAATGAGTTTTACAATGGATTTCTTATCCATCAGCTTGTTCACCAGGCTGAACGGCAGGGTAGAGCTTCTTTCATCCACT
>NZ_JBFXHE010000237.1:0-6781 GCF_050177295.1 Desulfobacter sp. | reverse complement strand
GCATCGCCATCCATGGTAAAGGTGTCGTCACTGATGAAAAAATGGGTTACGCCCTTTTGGGCAAGTGCCTTGATCTCTTCGAACAGCCATTGGGGGGAGTGGCGGCGGACAAGGGAGGTGCCCCAGAATTTCGGGGACCCGCAAAAGGTGCATGTTCCGGGGCATCCCCTGGACATGGACAGGTGCTGGTAGGTGAAATACCGGGACGGGTGGGGCAGGGTGTCCAGGTCTTTTACCAGTTCACTTTGACCTGTGTCATGAATGCTTGGGCCCTTGCGGAAAACAATACCGGGAATCCGGCCAAGCTCATGTACCAGCTCAGCTCTGATAACCTGGGCCTGGTGGATGGTGCCAAAACGGTTTTTTATTTGTTTTGCAGCATGTACCAGTTTTGCCGTGCTGATCTCCCCTTCGCCTTTGACAATCACATCCAGGGCAGGGCAGGCGTCAAACAGGAAATCCGCCATAAAGGTGGCGCCGGGCCCCCCAAATACAATGAGGCTGTCCGGCAAAAGCTGCCGGGCCTTGTCTGCGCATGCCGTGGCATTGATCCGGGTGGGGCTTGTTACGGAAAACCCTATGATATCAGGCTGCTCCCGCACGACGGCCTGGGAGAACAGGTCAAGTGTATTATTTGCCGAGCCCTTTGCCGACGGGTTGGCCGGGCCTGCCGGCGCAAGATTTAAAATACCGGATATCCAACCCTGGTCCAGAAGCCCGGATGCCAGATAATAAAGCCCGATGGGGACCTGAAGCGCATCCGGGTCCGTAACCCTTGGATCCAGGCAGGATGGATTAACAAACAGAACCTTCACAGCTACCAGGTGTTGAGAATCAGATCCTCAAGTTTACGCTTGGGAACGTGATGAACCTGATTTTCATCCCTAAAATACCGGATATCCCCGCCCTCATCCACATCATCAATGCAGGCTTGTTCCACGGGTTTGCCAAGTGCGATGACCAGCTTTACCTCCAGGTGATCGCCGATGCCAAGCAGACTTTTAAGTTTTTTGATATTAATGGCGGCGAACATACATCCGGCCAGCCCCCTTGCCCGGGCCCCGAGAAGCATGGTCTGGGCGGCAATGCCGTGGTCGCACCAGAAATTGTTTGAAATGGTGGTATCCCCCAGGATGACAATGTATCCCGTGGGCTGTTCCCCGGGTTCTGGGCCTTTCCACTCTTTCAGATAAGCGGCCCAGGTCAGGCAGGAAAAGATCTTCTCGTTTTGTTCCCGGCTGCTGGAAATGATATATTTCAAGGGTTGGTTGTTGGCTGCCGAGGCCGTATACCGGGCCAGTTCCACAAGCTCAGTCAAGGTTTGGATATCCAGGGCAAATGCGTTGTCAAACCGTCTGCAGGACCGGTTGGATTTTACCAGTTCTTTGAATGCATCCATTGTTTTTCCCTTTGGGTGAAAAATTATCTACAGCCCGGTTCAGTGATAATCCGGGACATTTGAATATCTATCCAGTCCAGGATTTTGTCCATCTCCTGGGTGATCTCCTGCAACGCCTTTCCCCTGTGGCTGACCCTTGCCTTCTCATCCATGGACAATTGGGCAAAGGTTTTATTCAATTCCGGAAAAAAGAACAGCGGATCATAACCAAACCCGTTATTTCCTGCAGGTTCCCGGGTAAGCACCCCTTCACAGCGCCCTTCATAGGTCAAAGCAGCTCCTGTGGGAACCGCAATGGAGATCACACATTCAAAGGCTGCTTTGCGGTTTTCTTCATTTTTCATGGCGTCCAGAAGTTTGTCCACATTGTCCTGGTCCGTGGCATTTTCCCCGGCGTAACGGGCCGAATATACGCCAGGTGCCCCGCCCAGAGCTGCCACGCAAAGCCCTGAGTCGTCCGCCAGGGCCGGATATCCCAGAATTCTGGAAATAAACGAAGCCTTTTTATAGGCATTGTCGTCAAAGGTCTCCCCGTCTTCTATCACCTCGGGAATGGGACCGAAATCAGACAGGTTTTTTATCTCAACCGGATAGTTTTGCAGCCTGTCCTTTAATTCCCTTGTTTTGCCTTTATTGGTCGTGGCCAGTACCAAGATCTGTTTCACCTGAAAGCTCCTTTTGCAGTATTCGCTTTTTTAAAAAAATTTAGACCTTAATATAAGTGCTGGTCCAAGGTTTGTAAAGGTGAGTCCGTAACCTCTCAAATCCACCGCTTATTTTTTTATGCCATTGACCCATTAACCGGGAAATTTACCCATAATAATGCCCAGCTTACGGCCCGGGCCGTGCGAAAGCTGTACCCGTACCCCGGGTTCACACCCGGCGACATCCAGCTTTTATGCTGCTGACCGTGGTGTAGTATTTTCTTTGTTTGAAATTTATGAGGGCATAAGGTTTTACTCCAGCCTTTGCCTTGTCTACATCACCGCCTTGTTGAGCCACAGGTGGCATAAAATACTTAAGGCATAGCCCAGAGCGATCACCGGGGTCCATTTCAGATGGCCCCCGAAGGTGTAGGTACCCCGGGCAGTGCCCAAAAGCGCCACGCCGGCCGCAGAGCCGATGGCAAGCATACTGCCGCCGGTACCGGCCGTCAGGGTGACCAGGAGCCACTGGCCGTGGGACATGGCCGGATCCATGGTGAGAACGGCGAACATCACCGGAATATTGTCAACAATGGCCGACAGGACACCCACAAAGGTGTTGGCCCAGGTGGCCCCGAGACCCAGGTACATAAATTGGGAAATCAGCGCAAGGTATCCGAATTGGGCCAGCCCGCCCACACAAAGGATAATGCCATAGAAAAACAACAGGGTATCCCATTCAGCCCTGGATATTTTTTTCATGATGTCAAAGGGAATAAAGTCAGGTGAAGGGGCGGCGTCGGTATCCCGGACCCCGAGAATGGGGTCGTATTTCATGGTTTGGTTCTCATGGCGCTTGATATGATAAGAAAACATCCCCAGGTATCCAAGCCCCAGCATCATGCCGGTTGCCGGGGGCAGATGCAGGATATTGTGGAAACAGACGGCTGTCACAATCGTTGCCAGAAACAGCCCCATAATAACCCAGGCCCCATACTTCATGGTAACGGATTCATCCAGTGCCTCGGGAACATCCTTGTCCACAAACAGGCTCATGACCACGGCCGGTACCAGCCAGTTTACCAGTGAGGGGATGGCGATGGAAAAAAATTCGGAAAAGGCCACCTTGCCTTTCTGCCAGACCATCAGGGTGGTAATATCTCCAAATGGCGAAAACGCACCTCCGGCATTGGCCGCCACCACGATATTGATGCAGGCAAGACTGATGAAGCCTTTATTTTTTCCGCCGACAGTCATGGCCACTGCCCCCATGAGCAATGCCGTTGTCAGATTGTCTGCCACCGGGGAGATGACAAAGGCAAGAATCCCGGTAATCCAGAAAATCTGCCTCAAAGAAAAGCCCCGGGAAACCAGAATCGCCCGCAGACGTTGGAAAACGTTGCGTTCTTCCATGGCGTTAATGTAGGTCATGGCCGCCAGCAGGAACAAAAACAGTTCCGCATATTCAACAAGGCTGTGTTTTATGCCATCATGGGCGGTGTGCGTATCTCCGATACCGGCATAGGCCAGCGACACCAGAACCCATATTACACCGGCAGCCAACAGCACGGGCTTGCTCTTTCTTAAATGGATACTATTTTCCAGGGGAACCAGGGCATAGGCCACGATAAAAAAAATTACCGCAAAATATCCGTAGGCGGTGTCTGTCAGTCCGGAGGCCGCAGCAGAGGAGGCCTCAGCCTGGGCAAAAACCATGGCCGGAAGCACCAGCAATGGGACCGTAATGCGCATTAATTTCACAGCATCTTTCATAAACGTCATTTCCTTTATTTTATTATCACCATATTTCCCCGACATCATCGGGTGACCGGCTGTTTACAAACCGCATTAACTTCTGGTCAAAACAGTGGACCCTCTTGCAGGCTTCATGATAGGCTGTCCACATATTAAAATTTCAGCAGCCAAGAGAAAATCAGATCATAACGGGCTGAGTTTATTCGGTCAAATAGATAATACAGTGATTAGTATTCGAAAAAAGCGAATAAAACATGGAATGGCTTAATTATCATCATCTTTACTATTTCTGGATAGTTATGAAGGAAGGCAGCATTACTGCAGCCAGCACCAGACTCAGACTGGCCCAGTCAACCATCAGTGCCCAGCTCACCAGATTAGAGGAGTCTTTGGGTGGAAAACTGTTCAACCGGCAGGGGCGGAAACTGGAAGCCACGGATCTGGGACAGATGGTGTTCCAATATGCGGACAAGATATTTTTTTTGGGACGGGAATTGATGGATCAGGTTCACAGCCGGCCAGTGGTCGGTCCGCTTTCACTGAAAGTCGGGATCGTGGACGTGGTGCCGAAACTCATGGCCAGAAAGCTCATTGAACCTGCCCTGTGTATGGGGAAGACTGTTCGCCTGGCCTGTCACGAAGGCAAGGAAAAAGACCTGCTTGCGGATCTTGCCCGGCACAATCTTGACCTGGTGATTTCCGACGGTTTGCCGCAGCCCGGCCTCAGCGTGAAAACCTACAACCATTTTTTAGGAGAATGCGGCATCACTTTTTTTGCCGAAAAAAAACTGGCCCAAAGCCTGCCTGAAAAATTTCCGGACTGTCTGGATCACGCCCCCATGTTAATGCCCATGACCATGTCATGGCTTCGGGGCGCTGTCGATCAATGGTTTGAGGCTTTGTCCATTCGGCCGGTGGTGGTCGCTGAGTTTGAGGATAATGCACTGCTGACGGTTTTCGGGCAGGCCGGAGACGGTGTATTTATCGCGCCCACTATTATTGAATCGGAGGTTAGAGACCAGTATCAGGTGGATATCATCGGCCGGTGCGACAATATCAAGGACCGGTTTTATGCCATCTCTGTTGAACGAATTCTTAAGCATCCGGCGGTTGTGGCCATTACCGACATCGCACGCCATTCTGTGTTTTCCAAGTAAAATGGAATTCTGCTGCCCTGCGCTATAGGGGGTATACCCCAGGCTGGACAGGGCCCGGTTGATCCTATTGGGGCAGATTCAGAACCACCCGGGCTATTCTGGCGGCAGCCTCTTTCGGGCTGCGGCAGGGGAGCATACCCGGAATGTTCGGGGCTCCGGGGAGGCCGAGCACCTTTTTTTCAAACTGAAGGCCAAAGGCAATCTCCGAAAGGGTGCCGTATCCCCCGCCCACGGCCACGAGGCAGAGAGCGGCCCGTGTCAGAATTGCATTTCTGGCCACTCCGATCCCGGTGGCCAGGGGGATGGTGACATAGGGGTTGGCTGTACCGGGATTTTCATCGGGCAGCAGTCCCACACAGATTCCGCCAGCCTCTGCCGCTCCCTTGCAGGCGGCTTCCATCACACCCTGGCGCCCGCCGCAGATCAGGGTCAGCCCCATCTGAGCGATGAGCGTTCCCAGCTCCAACGCATCTGCAAGCTGTTCTTCCGACGCTTTGCGGCCGCCCAGAATTCCCACCGGAACCCTGCACCGGCCACCCTGCTGCTGAAGCCGGGTGACCGCATCTGTTTCCGATACCGGGGCAAGTTCCGCCGGAATGGTGTCAAGTTCTTCCCAGGCCCGATTCTCCGTGGAAAAGATCCGGGCCGAGCGCAGATCAATAAGATTGTTTTCCGAATCAAAAGCCAGTGACATGGGAATACTTCCTGTGACTGTACATCTCTCCGGCGGCCGCGACCACCAAAGCGGTCAGAGCCCCCCCTTTTTTTTGCCCAGACATTAGTTGGCACGTAAGAAATCAACTAGCGCGGAATTAAATGCTTCCGGTTGCTCAATGTTGACCATATGACCGGCAGCGGAGAACATGCAAAGTTGGGCCCCGGGAATCTGTCCGGCCAGATCCGTTGATTTTTCCGGCGGAATCGCCTTGTCCCCGCGGGCGCCCATGACCAAGACCGGGAGTTTCAGCTCAGGCAGCAATGCCGATGAATCGCCCCGGTCCCGAATCGTCTCTAACCCCAAAACCAAACCGGATGGAGAGGTCGCCTTCATCCAGCCGCGCACCTCCTCCACCAACCCAGGACGGGCAGCAACCGTCTGGTCAGCAAAAAGAAGCGGGGTAAACGCATTTGGCACCGCATCCGGCCGCCCTGCTTCAATCTCGGCGATGAGATGGTTGCGCTTGCCCCGGGCGGTTTCATCATCGGCGTCAGCCCGGGTGACGATAAAACAGGCAGCGGAAAACCGTTCCGGATAACGGGCCAGCAGGTTGAGTAGCACATACCCGCCCATGGACATGCCGCCGACCACGGCTTTCTTGATACCGAGATAATCCAGCAGCGCGATCAGGTCATCGGCCAACAGATCTGTAGAGCCGGCCTCGGTGCCCGGCTCACTCTCCCCGAACCCCCTCAGATCGGGAACGACAGCCCGGAAACCGGCGGCGGCCAACGCCTGGGTCTGGGGGCGCCACATTTGCCGGCAAAGAGGAAATCCGTGAATCAACAATACTGCGGGCCCATCCCCTGTTTCATCATAAGCCAATTGAATACCATTAAGCTTTGTTTGCATATAAAACCTCCCGAATAAAATTAAGACCAACCATATTCACTCATGTCAGACATATCCTACCAGCTCCCCTTGTACACAACAAGCCTTTAAAAAAAAGACGGTTTTCATTGTCACCAGGTAATTATTATTGACAATTCCACGGGACGATGTATAAATTCTTTTTCAATTAGTTCAATTATAGGGTATTTCCAACTGAAAATTCACGTCGTGTAGGTGCGCGGTTTCATGCAGCTGAGATTTATTTTTTATGGCTGGG
>NZ_JBFXHE010000236.1:0-6794 GCF_050177295.1 Desulfobacter sp. | reverse complement strand
GCGTGGGCAGACACTCAGTGTGGCTGAATCCTGCACAGGCGGACTTGTGGCTCATCTGATAACGGATGTGCCGGGTGCCTCTGATTATTTTCTGTTTTCAGCCACCACCTATGCCAATTCCGCCAAAGTAACAATTCTTAACGTGTCCCGGGAAACCCTGGAAAATCATGGAGCGGTGGATGAAACCACGGCCCTTGAAATGGCCATTGGCGTCAGAACAGCCGGCGGATCAGACTGGGCTGTGTCCACCACGGGCATTGCCGGCCCTTCCGGCGGGACCGAGGCCAAGCCTGTGGGGACCGTATGCATTGGGGTGGCAGGTCCGTTGGGGTCGCATTCCCAACGGTTTATGCTGGACCGCGGTGACCGTGAACGCAACAAACAACTGTTTGCCGCCATGGCCCTTGAGATGCTGCGCAGGGAACTTGTTAAAAACTAAGGCGAATCTGCGGATAAACTATATATAGAATACAGATTTATACCAGGCGGTCATTTTCTGTTCAAAATCCTGCTGGTGTGCCTGGTTTGTCATCTGATGATCCCCGCCGTCATGGAGGATCATCTCTTTGGGAGCCTGCATGGCAGCATAGAGGATACTGGCATTTTCCACCGGGACCACCTCATCGGCACTGCCATGGAAAATCATGACATGGTGTAGCGCCTTTGCCTGGTCGGAAAGGTCATACAAAAGGTTATCCTTGAAAAAGTCTACAGAAAGGGCAGGGCGCTTGTCATTTCCTGCCATGGGAATCCTTGTTATGGTTCGGGTGTTCACGGGGGAGGCGCACAAAACAGCCCCCTGAATCCTGAATCCTGCGCGTTCAAGCTCCTGCCAGGCGCTGATACAGGTGGCACCCCCCATACTGGAGCCAAACAGGGCAACCCGGTTTGATGTAACCTTCATTTCAAGAACATGGCCCACTGCCGCACAAAAATCCTTTGCGCGTTTTTCAAGACTGGTATCCTTAATAAAGCTGCCCTGGCTGTCACCGCATCCCCTGTGGTCAAAACGGAAAAAGGCAATTTTATTTGCAGGCAGAACCTTTGACAAAAGCATCTGTTTTGCTGAAGTTCGGCTGCCTTCAAGACCGTGGGAGCCGACAACAAGGGGCGGCATGGAACATTCGGGAAGATGAAGGGTGCCTTTCAGGGTGAATCCATCAGCTGTAAAATTGATTTCCACTATTTTCATCTTGTCTTTGTGTCCATACCTTTGTATATTTATCGACTTTTTCACCAACTTAACCATATATATAACCATAAGATATAGTATAAAATGCCCGTTAAAAAAAGCAAAACCTACGAACTTGACATTATTGACCTTGCCTTTGGGGGAAAGGGTCTGGCCAAACCCGATGGGTTTCCCGTGTTTGTGGACCGGTGTATCCCGGGGGACCGGGTTTTTGTAAAAATTTTCAAAAAAAAGAAATCCTGGGCCGAAGCACGACTGGTCAATATTGTCAGTCCTTCGCCCCTTCGCCAGGAGGCAAGATGCGAGTACAACAGGTTTTGCGGGGGCTGCAAATTGCAGCAACTGCCTTACGAACGTCAGCTTGAATACAAAAAGCGCCATGTTGTAGAGTCGCTGGCGCACATCGGACGCTTAAAAGATGTCCGGGTCACAGATGTTGTGCCCTCGGATTATGTTTACGAATACCGCAATAAAATGGAATTTTCCTGTTCCTCCATGCGCTGGCTCATGCCGGAGGAACTGGCTGATGATTCCATTAAAAAGGGTTTTGGCATTGGATTGCATGTGCCCGGCACCTTTGACAAGGTGATTGATATTCACGCCTGTCATATCATGCCGGCCCTAGGCAATGAAATTTTAGAGACCATCCGTGGTTTTGTGGCCCAATCCGGGCTTGGGGCATATCACCTGCGCAACCACGAGGGATTCTGGCGCTTTGTCATGCTAAGGCATTCCGTGGCCCGGGATCAGTGGATGGTCAACCTTGTGACCACTGAAAAAAGGGCTGATGTCATTGAATCCTTAAGCACACAGCTTGTGGAAAAATTCAGTCAGATACGCTGTATTGTCAATAATATTACAGATTCCCGATCCGGGGTCTCTACGGGCAAGGAAGAGGTCCTTATCCATGGAGAAGATCATCTGATCGAAAAACTCGGGTGTTATCAGTTTAAAATTTCGGCAAACTCTTTTTTTCAGACAAATACCCGGGCTTGTGAAAAATTGTACACAAAAGTCTCTAATTATGCCGGCCTTGACGGCTCCCAGACGGTTCTGGATCTGTATTCAGGCACTGGGACCATTCCCATCTGGCTGTCCGGCCAGGCAAAAAAAATCTACGGAATTGAGATCGTTCATTCTGCTGTGCTTGATGCCAGAGAAAATGTAAGTTTGAACGGCATTGATAACTGCACCTTTCTGGAAGGGGACATCAAGGATATTTTTAGACAGGTGCCTGAAAAGCCGGATGTGGTGATCATTGATCCGCCCAGGGTGGGCATGCACAAGGATGTGGTGGGACACGTGCTAGCCCATTCTCCCGGCAAAATCGTCTATGTCTCCTGCAATCCTGCAACCCTTGCCAGGGATCTTGAAATGCTTGCATCACGTTACGCTGTGCTGGAAGTGACCCCTGTAGATATGTTTCCCCACACCTATCACATTGAATCCGTGGCTTTGCTATTGAGAAAAGGTTAAAATTTTAACCCATGGACAGAATGGCGTTGCCTAGGGCTTTTCCGCCGTCGTCATCCTCTTCTTTAGGTTCATTGAATATGCAGCTTAGAATAAGCATATCATCATTTCTTTCAGTTGTGACTTTATATGGCTGTTTGTGAAAAAGGCCGATCATGCCTTTGTTATGCGGAGAGGTATAGGCGATCAGTCCTTTAATACCGTTGTCAATGGCTGCCTGATTGAGTTTTTTCTGTAAGATGCAGGCAATTCCCATGCCCTGGTATTCTTTTGATACGGAGTAAGCAACTTCGGCCATGTTAATGATCGTGTTCCTGAAATACTCGCCCACGGCAATAATTTTTTCAAATCCCAGTTCGCCTATGGTCGCCACAATGGTCAGATCATTAATATAATCAATTTCATAGGTGGTTTCAATCTGATCATAGGCAAAACTTTTTTTTTCATGAAAGAACCTGGAAACAATATCTCCACGATTCATGGTGTAATAGTGTTCCTGGATAAACCGCTCATCCACCGGTTTTGCCGGTCTGAATGTAATGGGAATATCTTTTATAACAATAGTTTCTTCATATTTAAGCGGGTAAACGCCTTTAATGGCCTGTTTAAATTTGCGGTCACTGTCAATCAGGCCCATATCCTTGGCTGCGGCAAACAGTCCATCCCTGAAATCCGGATGGGCAATGGATACCAGGGCCATGACCCGTTCCTGAAGTGTTTTGCCAAAAAGATTCACCAGCCCGTATTCTGTTGCCACAAACTGGACATCTCCCCTTGGAACCACCACGGCGTGTTCTGTTAAACGGGGCACAATTCGGCTTTTTTGCCCGTGATCCATGGTGGAGGTCATCATAAGAATGGATTTTCCACCTTCGGACATGGCGGCCCCCCGGGTGAAATCCAGCAGACCATTAATTCCTGTGTAATTGTTAAACGGCAGGGCATCGGCAGCCACCTGGCCGGTAAGATCAATGGCCATGGCCGTGTTCAGGGTGACCATTTTGTTGTGGCGACCGATGATTCCCGGATTGTTGATATAATCCGAAGGGTAAAATTCAATGGAGGGGTTATCGTCAAGAAATTCATAGAGCAGGGTAGAGCCTACGGCGGCGCTGGCCACAAGCTTTCCGTTATTGAATCCTTTTTTCTTATTTGTAATCACCCCAATGGAGAAAAGGTGCATGATTGCATCTGACAGGTATTGTGAATGAATCCCAATATCATTTTTACCTGACAAAGCCACCATAATTGCCTCAGTGGTTACGCCAAGACTTGTTTGGATGGTTGAACCGTCTTCGATGAGACGTGAAATATGTTTGGCAATAATATTATCCGACTCCTGTTGAGGACGCGGCTGGATGGTTAAAAGCGAGTCCTCATGTTCCACAATAAAATCAACATCATTGACATGGATAAAGCTTCTGCCCAGAACACGGGGCATTTTGGGGTTAATCTGGCATATGACAATATCAGCAGTTTCGCAGGCCGAAAGATTGATATCCACGGAGATTCCAAGACTCATCCACCCAAAGTCATCGGGCGGCGAGGCCTGGATCAGAGCCGCATTCAACGGCATGAGTCCGGATTTGAACAGGTGGGGGATCTGGGACAGGTTCGCAGGCGTAATAAACCTTTGATTTTTACTGATAATACTGGGAGCGCAGGATCCCAAATAGAAGGATCTGATTTTAAACTTCTGGGAGTGGGACTCATTAGCGATAAGCGTCAGCGGTCCACTTTCAATGCTGAGCAGGCGCACGATTTCAAGATCGGTGAATCTTGCGGAAATAGTGGATAGCTCTTTGACAAGGTGCTGGGGTTCAGCACAGGAGGAGCCTATAAATACGCGTTGACCAGGCCGGATATGTTTCAGGGCGTCCTGGGCACTGCAACGTTTATCTACGTAGGAATCTGCCCAGTAAGTGGCTTTTGTCATAATCAACCTCCCCAATATTTGTTGTCCGTTTGAAAACGGGTCTGCTTGAGAACGGTTTTTCTATTTCTTATTCAAAGACAAATATGACTTTACAAAAAAAATGTAAAGGCGGGGAACATCATATATAAAAATTATACGGTTGTGAATATTAAACTAAGCCTAAGGCCCAACAATTTAAATAAGGGCGGAATAAAGATTAAATCTGTTTGCAAAGCCTGTGGATGGTCTGGGCATGCCACTGCCCCCTGCCGGAAAAGGTCGGAATACCCTTGTCTCCTAGATATTCAGCAATCGTTGCAAATGTGGCGCCCTGATCTCGCATCCTGTTAATAGTAGAGATGATGTCATCCTTAGTGTAATGGGTGCCCGAGGCATAGCTGGCTGTTGCCATGGGCATGTCATCCGGGCATTGCCTGTTTGCCATAAGCGCTTTCAAGGATTCAAAAAAGTTAGCTATGGCATTTTGCTGGCGCATTTGGGATTCTATGATCATCTCACTTACCGCTGCTATCCTGCCTATTTCTTTGACCAGTTGTGTGGTGTTTTCGGCAATAACCGGGATCAGGTCCCCGGTTTCCGTTTCCCTTGCTTCTTTTGTAGGAATGGAGTTTGACCGGTTAAAGGCGGAGGGTCGCCTGCTCTTTGGAATACGCCGTTCTCCAGGCGGAAAGTAGTTGCCGTCCATGTTTTTTCTGCTGGACGATGTTTCCTTTTTACCGGAAGTTCTCATATTGTTTAAAAAATCGTTCAATGATGTTTCCTCCGTATGGTTAAGATCTCGTAAAAAATTACCCATGGAAATGGATAGGTATCGGGGAAATAGAACTTAACGTAAGAATACAGTTTAATAATACTGTTAGATACTTGAGTAACGGCTCTGAACATTACCTGCTTAGAGCAAAATAGCACGATATATTAAAAATTTTTAACACAGGTTTATGAATAAAGTCAAAACTTTTTAGTGAATTGGCGAGAAAGAATCTATAACAGGCGAGCCAACCATTGTTTTTCCGGCATCAGGCAAAAAAAATTGCCGATGCCGGGAAAAATTTATGATGCTTTAATGCTTTGTGACCCAAGTCTGTAGTTTATAATATCTTCAACTGTGAGCATTGTAAAACCGTTATCCAGAGCAAATTGCGCAGCCTGGGGGAGCCTGGCCATGGTTCCGTCGGGATTTGTAAGTTCACACAAAACCCCGTATGGGGGCAAACCAGCCAGGGCCATAAGATCAACTGTGGCCTCGGTATGGCCGGCGCGTTCAAGGACGCCCCCGGGTTTTGCCTGTAACGGAAAAATATGGCCGGGACAATTGAGGTCTTCCGGGACTGCCTCATCGGCAATGGCTGCTTGAATGGTTGTTACCCGGTCCCGGGCAGAAACCCCTGTGGTGACTCCTTTGGCTGCTTCAATGGATACTGTGAACGCAGTCTGGTAATGACTTGTGTTGTTTTTTACCATTGGAAAAAGGTTTAAGTGTGCGATCTTTGCCCGGGGAAGACACAGACAGACAATGCCGCTGCATTCCCTGATCAGCATAGCCATCTGGTCCACTTTAAGGCTGTGTGCCCCAAAAATGAGGTCCACTTCATTTTCCCGGTTTTCATTGTCAGCCACCAAAATGCCTGAGCCCCGGCGAAGGGCTTCAAGCCCGGCCTGTAAACGCTGCCGGGAATTTCCAAACTGTTTTAAAGGATTCTGATTCATGATTCAACTCCTTGGTAATAGTGATAAATTAATACATGAATCAGGGCGTGGGAATAAAAAGGCAAGATAACATCATCCATTGCCATACCAGCACTTGCCGACAAAAGCTGTCAGTAAGCTGTAAACGCAATGGTGTTATTTTTTTCTTATTCTCTTCCATCCGGACTGTAACCGTCGGCTCTGGAGTTTCACCAGATCTGCTGACCTTTGCGCAAAAAGCTGCAAAGCGCTCGCGGGCTTTCCTGGAATTTGACCTTAAAATTACCAGGTTACCGCCGGTGGGGAATTGCACCCCGCCCTGAGAACAAAAACCTTTGCAGGGTATGCCTTTCAGCGTTTGAAGTCAAGCCCTGATAAATAACCCAAATCCACCACCTAAATTTCTGAACACCTGTCCAAGGACAATTTCGGGAATTTTTTTCTCGGAGTGCGGCTATTTATGCCTGGAAAACGACGTTTTGGGTAACGTTAAGCTCTCCTGCAGGA